>DATGEL010000148.1 GCA_035310145.1 Dehalococcoidia bacterium | reverse complement strand
CGGCATCATCGACCCAACCAAGGTCGTGCGGGCGGCGCTGCAGCATGCCGGCTCGGTCGCCGGCCTGCTGATCACTACTGAGGCGATGATCGCCGAGCGCCCGGAGAAGAAGAGCGCGTCGATGCCGCAGGGCGGTGGCATGGGCGACATGGACTACTAATTAGGTCGCGGCTGCATGGTGCGACGGCGTCCCGCGAGGGGGGCGCCGTCGCATGCCATTTTACCGGGCATGAGCAGCAGGAAAACATGAGCCACGCTTTTTCGCAGCCGCATGTCCTGGCTATCACGGCACAAATCGTCGCCGCGCACATCGCCTACAACGCCGAGCCCGCCGGCTGTCAGCGGCGGCGAGAATCCGCGCACAGACGGCGCGGGGCGCGTGCTTGCGTCGATCGAGCGTGACGGTGCCGGCCTTGCTGTGGGGATGACGGAGCCGCGTCACTGACGACCGAGCGCGTGCCTGGGCGCGGCAAGGGCGGGGATCGGGGGAGGACGGGGCGGCGACTGCCTGCCAGACTTGAGGGCAAGCACGGCGTCGAGCTCAACCTGCAAGTTCTGCATCGACGCCGTGCCGCACACCGTGCCGGGCACGAATGCAGGACGAGTATCCTGCCGATGAGGGCGTTCGTCTACGTCGCGTCTGCGACACCATGCAGGCCGGGGCTGCATCTGGCCGTCTGTTCCTGTGCGTCGGTTGCCGCGGGCAGGTGGTCATCTGCGGTTGCTGCGACCGAGGCCAGATCTACTGCAACGACGGCTGCGCACCGCGGGCGCGTCGACAGACCCTGCAAGCGGCTGGTCGGCGCTACCAGGCGAGTCAGCGTGGCCGGCGGCGGCACGCCGCCCGGATGGACCGCTACCGGTCGCGGCAGAAGAAAGTGACGCATCAGGGTTCACCCAAGCCGCGGGCGGATGATCTGCTGCCGCCGGTCGCGATGACCGCCATGCGTGACGACGCTCCCCCCGCCGGCGGGCTTTGGCCGCCGGGGCCACACTGCCACTGGTGTGGTCGCGGCTGCCCGCCTCTGCTGCGTCAGGGGTTCCTGCGTCGGCGCCGGCGTCATCGCGTCCGTGCTGGACACAACCGGACGGGGCCCAGATGCCATGGTGATGCCGCCTGACATCGAGGCGCAGATCCTGCGCTACTATCACGCCGAGAAATGGACGGCCGGGACCATCGCCCGGCAGCTGCACGTTCACCACAGTGTGGTGCGCCGCGTGCTGGCGCAGGCCGGCCTGCCGAGGATTGGCGCGGCACGGCGGCCGTCGCCGGTCGATGCCTATCTGCCGTTGATCCGCGAGACGCTGGAGAAATTCCCGACCCTGACCGCCAGCCGCCTGTTCACGATGGCGCACGAGCGCGGCTATCGCGGCAGCCCGGATCACTTCCGCCACCTCGTCGCCGAGCATCGCCCGCGCCGCCCGGCGGAGGCGTATCTGCGCCTGCGCAGCCTACCCGGCGAACAGGCGCAAGTGGACTGGGGGCATTTCGGCCATCTGCAGATCGGCCGCGCCCGCCGGCCGCTGATGGCGTTCGTCATCGTGCTCAGCCACTCGCGCCAGATCTTTCTGCGGTATTTTCTCGACGCCCGCATGGAGAATTTTCTGCGCGGCCATGTCGGCGCCTTCACCGCCTGGGGTGGGGTGCCGCGCGTTCTCCTCTATGACAACCTCAAGAGCGCGGTGCTGGAACGGCGCGGCGACGCGATCCGCTTCCATCCCACGCTGCTGAACTTTGCCGGGCACTACCGCTACGAACCCCGTCCCGTCGCGGTCGCGCGCGGCAACGAAAAAGGCCGCGTCGAAAGAAGCATCGGCTACATCCGTGCGGCGTTCTTCGCTGCCCGCAGCTTCACCGATCTCGACGACCTCAACGCCCAGGCGGATGACTGGTGCCGCGGCCTCGGCGCTGATCGGCGCTGTCCGGGTGAACCGGATCGCACGGTGCGCGCGGTGTTCGCCGATGAGGCGCGACATCTGCTGGCGCTGCCCGACAATCCTGCGCCGCTGCTCGAGCGCGTCGCGGTCAAGGTCGGCAAGACGCCGTATGTCCGCTTCGACCTCAACGACTACTCCGTGCCCCACACGCATGTGCGCCGGACGCTGACGGTGCTCGCCGACACGCACGATCTGCGTATCGTCGATGGCGCGCAGGTGCTCGCTCAGCATCGCCGCAGCTACGATCGCGGCGCGCAGATCGAGCAAAATGGGCATCTCCAGGCGCTGATCGAGCAGAAGCGCGCCGCCCGACAGCATCGCGCGACCGACCGCCTCGCCCAGGTGGCGCCGGCCAGCCAGGACCTGCTGGTGCGCGCCGCCGAGCGCGGCGGCAATCTCGGCGCCATCACCAATGGACTGACGCGGCTGCTCGACCGCTACGGTGCCGCCGACCTGCAGGCCGCCATCCGCGAGGCACTCGACCGCGACGTGCCCCACCCCAATGCCGTGCGCCTCGCGCTCGAGCGCCGGCGCGAGCAGCGTGGCGAGGCGCCGCCGATCGACATCGACCTGCCCGCGGATGTGCGGGCCCGCGACGCGCCGGTGCGGCCGCACGCACTGGAAACCTACGACCAGCTCAAGGACGTCGCCGATGAATGATCCTGCCACCCTGCACGCCCGCGCCGGCGCGCTGCATCTGCATGGCCTGCTGGCGCACTGGTCGGAAGCCGCCGCGTCCGACTGGGTCGCCTCGCTGCTCGACTGGGAGGAGCAGGAACGCGGCCGCCGCAGTCTCGAGCGGCGCCTGAAAGACGCGCGCATCGGCCGCTTCAAGCCGCTCTGCGACTTCGACTGGGCCTGGCCCAAGCGCTGCGACCGGGCCGCCGTGGAGGCGTTGATGGCGCTGGACTTCCTCGAGGACGCCGGCAACATCGTCCTGGTCGGTCCCAACGGCGTCGGCAAATCGACGCTGGCGCAGAACATCGCCCATCAGGCGCTGATCGCCGGACACACCGTGCTGTTCACCAGCGCCGGTCAGTTGCTCGGCGATCTCTGCGCGCTCGACAGCGATTCCGCGCTGCGACGCCGGCTGCGCCACTATGCCCGCCCGCAACTGCTGGTGATCGACGAGGTCGGATATCTCTCCTACTCCAATCGTCATGCCGACCTGATGTTCGAGTTGGTCTCTCGCCGCTACCAGAAGCGCAGTACCCTGATCACCACCAACCGCCCGTTCGCCGAATGGCGCGAGGTGTTCCCCAACGCCGCCTGCGTCGTCTCGCTGATCGACCGCCTGGTCCACAACGCCGAGATCATCGCCATCGAGGGCGAATCCTACCGCCTCAAGGAAGCGCGTGAGCGCACCGAGCAGCGCTCCCGCCAGCGTCGCGGCTCCAAAGCATGAGCGAGCCCATGAAGTCGGCGCCGGCGCCGACCGCCACGCCGACCTTGGCGAGCACCGTCGTCATCCCGACCACTTGGACACCGGAGCAGGCGCTCGCCGTGTTTGAATTGATCGACGATCTGAGGGATCGGCTCTGGGCCCTGCATGGCAGCCAGATCCAGGACCTCCTCCAGCAGGAACAGGGATCGGCCGCAAGCAACGCCCTCAGTGCCGATCCGGGGGACGACGCCGCGTCGTTCTGACGGCGCCAGCGCCGCAAGCCTCCACGTCCATCGCGCACCGCACGCCGCGACACCGTCCCGCGAACCGCCGCCGGCGCCGTTCTCGGTTCGAACCCGAAAGCCCATCTGTCGTTATGCCCGCAACAAAGCCGCGCCGTCTGTGCGCGGATTCTCGCCGCCGCTGACACCTCCACCAAGAATGTTACCGGCAACCAGACGGGAGGGATACACAGCGACCTATGGCGACCGCGGATCGCGTTTGCGAATCCATGCGCATGGCATGCGTCACCTTCGTCTTCATGATGCCCCCCTGATGATGAGGGCATCATCGCCGTATGCTCATTCACGGGTAACATTTTAGGTGAGGCAACGGGCTTCGCTCGGTAACGTTTTGCTTGAGGCAATGCGACATGTCCAGCACGGACGCGATGACGCCGGCGCCGACGCAGGAACCCCTGACGCAGCAGAGGCGGGCAGCCGCGACCACACCAGTGGCAATGTGGCCCCGGCGGCCGAAGCCCGCCGGCGGGGGCAGCGTCGTCACGCATGGCGGTCATCGCGACCGGCGGCAGCAGATCATCCGCCCGCGGCTTGGGTGAACCCTGATGCGTCACTTTCT
>DATGEL010000147.1 GCA_035310145.1 Dehalococcoidia bacterium | reverse complement strand
TTGTTCCCGCCTGTTTTACCGGTTGGCGCTGCGCACAGATGGAGCGCCGGCAACGGTTTTTTGGCCATTTTGTGCCACATCACCCGCTCACGCTCACGCGGGGGCATACCGCCTTCGCCCATTCACGCAAAACCTTCGGCTAAACATCACCCGCTCACGCGGGGACATACCAGCACGGCAGTATCGGTTGCCGCCAAAAACCACCTGCTCATGTGCACGGGCCATCGCAGATGTCGCACCCATGACACATCGATCGGGCCGGCCCGCCTCACGCGCGCGGCGGGCATCGCTGGGCAGCGCGGCTATTCGCTGTTGTCCTCGCCTTCCGGCGCGTTCGTGCGCACGGCGATGTACTGCTCCAGGTCTTCCCGCCGCACGCGCCAGCCGAGCTTGTCGCCGCCGGGGCGGTAGCCGCGCAGCCGGCCGCTTTGCAGCCAGCGCCGCACCGTCTCCGGGTGCGTGCCCAGCCGCTCGGCGACTTCCTTCACCGTAAGATCGCGCGCTGTTGCCATCGTCATCACCATCGCTGAACCCTCCGAGTCCAGCATACCACGAAGTATAGCAATATGGTGGCAAAGTTGACCATAACAGCCTATTACGCTTGACTATGTTGTACGAAGTGATATGATAGCCATGTAAGAAACAGGCCGGCGGGTGGTAGGACACCCAACCGGCCCAACGAGAGGAAGGGTGAAATGACCACCGCATCCCCCCGCCGCCAGTCTAGCGTCGCGAAGGTGGCTCGGCTCCATCAGCACCCGGACAGCGGCGCCGTCCACGCGCTCAGCTCCGACGGCCGCACCGTCTACGTGGTTAAGCTGGGCGACACCACGAGCTGCACCTGCATCGGCTTCAGCCGGTACGGCCGTTGCTATCACGTCAGCACGGCCCTTGAGCGCTTCCCCGCCTTCTACACCCGCCCCGCCGCCGTCATCGTCCCCGTGACCGAGCCGGAGCCGCCTACCCCGGCGGCTCCGGCCTTCCTCGTCGCTGGCACGTACATCCCCGGCAAGCTGTTCTCCATCGGCGGCCGCGCCCGCCGCGCGGCGTAGAGGGATGACGCGATGGCGACGATGAGCACCCTTGCCACCGACGACTTCGAGGAACTGGTTATCCGCTGTGCCGAGATGGCGGGCATCCTGCGCGATGCCCGCCACGCCGGCGCCGCCGTCCCCGTGCTCTGCCTGCTCGACTGCGACCCGCGCCACTGGACGGCGTGGGGGCGCGCCGAAGTCTGCGCCAACTGCGGCACGCGGCCGCTTCCCGCCGACGTGTGGCACGCGGCGCTGACGACGCTGCTGCGCGAGGGCATGACGGAACGGCGGGCGGCATGAGTGCACAGCCTACCGCTCCGCGTCCGCGCAAGCGCGTCCCCTGCCGGAAGTGCGGCCGCGGCGTCTTAATGGCCGCCTACGCCGGCGCCTACCCCGTCTTCATCCGCTGCGGCGCCTGCCGCCGCGAGGGCAGCACGGCGGCGCCGCTGCCGGAGACAACCGACGCATGGAGGAAGGCGGCATGAACGCACCCCCCACTGCGGCCGCCCTGGCGCGCTGCCGCGCCGAACGCGACCGCCTCGCCGAACGGCTTGCGGCCGCCGAGCTGGTGATTGCTGAGGCACGGGCGCTGTGGCATGACGCGGTGCTCCACTACACCGCCGCCCCAACGGCGCCGGAGCTGGCCCGGTCTGCGGCGCGAGCTGGGCCTGTGAGCACCGGCCGGCGGCGCTGGGCGCCACGTCAGACATGGACAGCCTCAGCGCCGAGGAAGCCCGGCGCATGGTCGATGGGCTGCCGCGCTGGTTGTGCGGTGAGTGCCGCGACTGGCCGGACCGTGTACACGATGCGGCGGGCGGCTATCAGGCGGCCTGAGCCGGTGTGGCCATTGATCTGCGATTGCTAGCAATGGCCTGCCGCCACGCGGCTTCGCTGCTGTTCCGTGCTGTTTAGCACCGCAGCAACAACTTTTCGCGACAGGCGAGGCGAAGCCGCTCATGCTGGATGGAGGGCCACGGATACCCCGTACCACATGCCCTTGAGGTTTACTCGATGCCTACCCGACACCTTCCCGATGCGATGTGATGTGTAGTGGGTGCGGTCAGCCGCTCTCGAAAAGTGATCCCGACTTCCGCCAAACGGACGGCGGGATGAACTTCTGGCACGCTCGGTGCCTTGCGCGGCAGCTCGCGTGGGAGCGCTCACAGGAGGAGTAGTCGCGCCGGAGCTGACCGGCCGCTACGCCGCAGCGCTGGCCGCATCCGCCCTGTTTCGGTGTGTTTTACAGACCTGCCCCGCGCTTGTTCTGCGTTGTTTTGCAACGCGCCGATTCAGCGCATCCTACTGCGTGATCTTGATGGTGCCTGCCGTGCCAGTAAATGACTGATATTGCAGTTCAGTCGGAGTGCGCCCATCGCCAAGCTTGAACACGATGAAGCCGCGAACGCTCTGCCCCGGTACCATATCGTTGAAGTTGAGTTGTGGTGTCGGTCCATCAGTAATAGCCGGCGTGTTGGCGAAGCCAGCGGAGTCTTTCAGGTGGAAGTTGAGCCGATTTAGGTTGTATGTCTTCCCTCCGGTGTTCTGTGCAGTGATGTCCACTGCAATGTAGTGCGTGCCAGCTTCCGCTGGAAAAATCTGGTCTGCATATGGTTGGGTGCCATTGACTGTCAACAGGAGGTCGCCGATCTGCGCTTGATTGCTGGAAAGCGTGGACGAGGAGCGGCCCCCCGCTTGCGATCCCGAAGCTGCTGCACCTGCCCCGGTCTGACCGGCTACAGACTTGTTGGTATTCGTCTTACTGGAAGCACCGATAGCGGCCACGATGCCCACCACGATGGCGAGTAGGACGAATCCGCCGCATCCGATACCGATGATCTTGCCGACGGCGCCGCCTCCGCGTTGTACGGTTGCCGTCTGGCCATTGGCGCTGATGATCGACCGCAACGCCGTTTCGAGTCGTCCGGCGTCGTCAAGCGTCGCGCCCTCAATCGGGTAGACCCGCCCAGTGCGACCGCGCACACTGACCGTGCTTCCCTTGCGATCGACGGCGCGCATGTCCTTTACGTCCATCGTGCCGGCAATGCTGCCGTCGGGTTTGGTCAGCTCGAGCATGTAGCTTGTGACGCGGTACTGCCCTCCATCGGTCAAGGAACCGGATATCTCTTCGTCGTGCTGCATGGCGGGGTGCCTCCATGTAGAGCAGTCCGTGCCGTGGCACACGGAACCTGATGCTGTGCAGCATATGGCAGAGATATCGCCGCGCGATATAGATAATGCCCGCTGCTTCTACACTGCGACGTAGAGGCCGGCAGAGTCGCCCGGTCGTGCATGGCTGTAGCGGCTCGTGGTGGCAAGGCTGCTGTGGCCGAGCGTCTGTTGCAGGACGTGGATCGGGCAGCCGCGGTCAAGGCTGTGCGACGCCAGTGCGTGCCGCAGCCAGTGCGGCGAGACAGGCGCCATAATCCCCGCCCGCTGCGCGGCCGCGCGCACGATGCGTTCGGCCTGCGAGCTGGAAAGCTTCCCGCCGCGTTTGCGCGAGCGGAAGACCGGGGCATCGCCTGAGGCGTCGCCGCGGAGCCGCAGCAGCTCGGCGAAGACGCCGGCCGGCAGCCGCACCGTGCGTTCCTTCTCGCCCTTCCCCCAGACCGTGACCTGGCCGGCGTCGCCGGCGGGTTGCAGGTCGCGCCAGCGCAGGGCTGTGGCTTCCGAGACGCGCAGCCCGCTCGCGTAGAGCAGGCGCAGCAAGGCATGGTTGCGCGGTTGCGTCTCCAGCGCGAGCAGCCGGTGCACGTCGGCTTCCGGCAGGATGCGCTCGGCCAGGCGGGAACGGCGGCCGGGTACGCGCAGTGCGGCGCCGGCGTTGACGGGCAGCACGCCGAGCGTGTGGCCGAAGGTGAGGAGCGATTTCAATGCGGTCAGGCGCAGCGCCTGCGACGCCGCCGCAAGCTCGCAGCCGGCGAGCTGGTCTGCCCACGCTTGCAGGTCGGCGAGCGTCACGTGATCGAGCGGCGCGGTGCAGCAGGCGCGAAAGGCGCGCCAAGCCGTGCGGTACGCCGCCTGCGTGTGCAGGCTGCGGCCGTGGAGCCACTGCGCGATCAGGCGGTCTTCGGCGCTATCGGCTGCAACGAGCGCGCGCTCAGGTGTGGGCGGTATCGGGGTCAGGGTGGCGGTCATGCTGCTCATCCTCGGTGATAACGGGCGCTGGGTCGGGAGTCTCCCGCTTCCAGCGTTCAAGTTCTTCAGGCGTTGGCGGCGCTAACAGGTGGTCCCACAGCCGCCGCCAGGCCGCGCGCTGGGCGGCAAAGTCCGCCTCGCTTCTCGGACGCGGAGGACGGGGCGAGGGAGCGTCTGCCATCGCGGGAGCACCTGCGGCTTGTGAATGCGGCATAGCGTTGCTTATGCTGCATTCAATCCTAGCATATGCGGGCGTATGCGATGCATATGCAGGTGCGTATGCAGGACGCGCCGATGGCTGAGCTGACCGTGCCCGAAGCGGCGGCCGCTCTGGGCGTGCATCACGAGACGATCAGGCGTCGCATCCGCCGCGGCGAGCTGGCGGCGCGTAAGGATGAACGCGGCCGCGTGCTGGTAGACGTGCCGCGTACGCACGCTGATGCAACGCATACACCCCTGCATACGCAGGCTGAGGCGGACACCATCGCCGGGCTGCTGGCCGCACTCGCCGAGAGTCAGGCCGCGCTCAGGCGCGAGCAGGAGAACAGCGCACAGTTGCTTGAGCGCCTGAAGGCCGCCGAAGGCCAGGTGCTCGGCCTGCTGGCAACGCAGGGGCGGATCGCGCCGCCGGTCGAGACGACGTACAACACGCTGCCTGCGACCGCACAGCACGCCGCCACGCACGCTGAGAGCCACGAGAATCGGCCTGCGCGGCCGCAGTCGGGGCAACAACCGACGGCGCGCCGGGTGTGGTGGCGATTCTGGCGACGCTGAGGCAGAGAACCGCGACGGCGCCGGCGCACGGACTGACGATAACAAGCAGGGCAGGCAAACACCCGCCGAGATCAGCCTGTGGAGCCCAGCTCGTGGAAGCACCCGAACCCCGCACGTTCTATCGCATTGTCCAGAGCGACCCGCCCACTGAACGCGACTTTCTCTCCCATGCCGAACAGGGGAAACCTGCCGGGCGCAAGGCGCAGGCAGAAGGCTTGCACACCGGCGTGAGCGTCTATGACTCGCTGGAACACGCGCGCGACCGCGCCGCCTACTGGCAGTTTCGCCACGGCGAGTACATCGCCGTCCTACGGGTCGCGCAGAATCCGTCGATTACTTACAAGCAAACGTCGAACGATCCGGCCCATTTCACACTCTGGGCCACTGCGGATGTCTTACTCGCCTGTGTAGAATCGGTGCATCCGGCAGAGGAGGCCACCGCGTAAGGGCGGTGAGTGGAGGCCAGTTGTGGCCTACATCGTGATGGACTTGGAAGACGCCAACGTGGTGGACGAGTGCGCCACGGAGCGTGAGGCGCTGGAGTTCGTGCACGCCACGATCGACAAGTACGGTGAGCGCGCCGTTGCTCATTGGGCGATCGGTCCCGCAGACCGGTCCCGCCCACCGATTCGCGGCGATGAACTTATCGACCGCGCCCGAGCGGTCCCGGCGTAGCGGCGCGCGGAACAGAGCAGAGAGCGCCCGGCCTATGTACGAGCCGGGCGTTTCCGTGTCTCGACCAGTCATGATCTACGAACTGTGGGACACCGAGAGTCGCAACGTGATCGGCGAGTTCGACTCCGAAGCCGAGGCGCTGGCGGCTGTCCTCGAAGCCGTGGACGCGAACGGCGACGAGTCGGCCGCGCTGTTCACGCTCATCGCTGTACATGACGACGGCACGAGCAAGGGCATCACCGGCGGCGCGCAGCTCGTTGAGCTGGCCCGGCAGCGGCGGCAACCACTACCCGCGTAGTCACCCCAGGCCGCTGACTCCCGCAAGCAGGTCGCTCATCTGGTCCTGTCCGCGGCGCGCTTTCGCCTCAAGGGCTACCGGGTCCGAACCGGCCTCTGCTTCAACCGCGAGCGCGTGCAGCGTGGTCGCGTTGCGCGCCGGCTTGCCGACCAGATACGACGCCAGCCACTCGCGCGCTTTGGCGTCCCCGTACTTCGCCCGGTCAACCGCCCGCTCGACAATCTGCCGCCACGTCTCCGGCGGGCATGCCTCGCTGATGATGCTCAGGTAGGCGCGTTCCGTCTCGCGCCGCGGCCGGCCGGGTCCGCCGGGATTGCCGGGGGTGAACTGGCCCGTTCCGTTGCGCCCGCTGGTGCTCTTCATCGTTGCTGCGCTCCGTTTAGACGGCCTGAAAACGGCTTTTGGGTAGCGGCAGATGCGACACGGCCGCGGCCGTGTCGCATCAGTCCTGATCACCACTCTGAGCAATTGTCGCAGTTGCCGTGCGCCGTTACCAGCGCTTCGAGGCGCCTGCCGGGCAGCGGCCGTCATGCCGCCCCGCCACGCGCTACCCGGTCGAGACATGCGCCGCAGCGGCCCCACTGCGGCCCGGCGGTTGGCCCGCCGCAGTCAGCACAGTCGGCCGGCGGCCTGAGCGCCGCGGCGAGTGCGGCGAGCCCGTGCCGCGCAACCAGCTCGTTCCAGTCCTTGCCGGCGGATGGGCGCCAGCGCTCGACGGTCGCGCCGAGTGCCACGAGCGCCGGCGTCAGCCTCGCCGCGGCCGCATCGCCGGCAGCGTCGGCATCGAGCGCCACCGCAACGGCACGGAAGGCGCACGACTGCGGCAGCCAGTCTGGCCCGCTCGTGCCGCACAGACCGACGGCTGGCACCCCGGCGGCCGCCAGGCTGAGCGCGTCGATCGGCGCCTCGGTGATCACGACGCGCGCGGCGCTAAGCGCGCCCGGCGTGGCGAAGAGCCCCTGCGACTTCGCGCCGCCGGTGTGCGCGGCGGGCGTGCCGCCGTCCAGGTGCCGGCCGCTGACGGCGACGAGCTGACCCGCCGCGTCGCACACCGGGAAGAGCACTGCCGGCCGGCCGTACCAGCGCGGCGCGTGTCGTACGCCGGCCTGTTCTGCGAGCTGCACCGGCACGCCGCGGCTGGCCAGATAGCGTGCGCCAACGGACGCGGGCAGCGGCTCAGCGTGGTCGTAGGCGGCGCGCCAGTCGAAGGGCGTCTTCTGAGCCGTCTCGCCCGCCGTAGGCCGGTTCTCGGTCACTACAGCGCGTGCAGCGGGCAGCGAAGCGGCCGGCACCGAGTCGAGAGCGAAGGCGCGCCGGAGCTGAGTACGCCGGCGCTCCGGGGGTGGGCGCCAGTGCTCGCGCAGCACGCCGCGTGCGTCGCAGCGGAAACAGTGCCAGGCGCCCGTCCGCACGTTCACGGAGAGCGTGCGGTGTGCGGCGTCCTGCGGCTTCCCGGCACAGGCTGGAAGCGGGCAACAGAAGCGCCGTTCCCGCGTGCCGGCAGGGGCGTGCGGGTCGGCCGCTTCGAGGTCGGCGAGCGTCAGCGGCTCGGCCGCCGCGGCCACCGGCTACGGCTCCCGGAACCGTTGCAGGGCGCCGTGAAAGCGCAGCGGTAGCTTGCGGCCGGGGGAGCCGTTGCGGTTCTTCTCGATGGTCAGGGTGACTTCCACTTCGCCGGCGGCGTCGGGCGGCGTGTCCTTCTCGCGGGAGAGGCCGAGCACCGTTTCGCCGCCGTACTCCAGCTTGCGGCTGCCGGCGCCGGCGGAGAGGCCGCCGCTGGTCATGCTCGCGCGGTTACGCTCGGCGATCGCCAGCACGGCGCAGCTGAGGGTTTGCGCGAGGCCGCGCAGCGCGCTGAGGGCCACATTCAGCGCCTCGTACTCCGGCGCGCCCTCGGCGATCGCGTCGGCCCACGAGTGCAGCGAATCGATCACCAGCAGCAGGTACGGGCTATCGCCGCGCGTCACCTCGGCCGCGGCGCGAATCCACGCCGGCGCCGCCGGGGCCGTGGTGGCGTCGGCGATCGCGAGCTGCGGCGCCGCGGCGGCCGCCCGGCAGGCCAGCGCCAGCGAGTCGGCCGGCAGCAGCTCGCCGGAGCGGAGCCGGCCCAGATACGTTTCGGTCACACGCGCCGTATGCCGGCGGAACAGTTCGAGGCGCGCCATCTCCGCCGAGACGTAGAGCGCCGGGCAGCCGCAGCTCGCCGCGGCCTGCAACGCCAGCGCGGTTTTGCCCGCGCCCGGCCCGGCGTGGAGGATGTGCAGACCGCTGCTGAGGGCGCCGCCCAGCTCGCGGTCAAGGGCGGGAAGGCCGGTCACGGCGCCACGCGGGGTTTGCGTGACGCGCGCCTGATGCGCCGCCAGCGCATCGGCTTCCCACTCGGAAAGCAGGTCGCCGAGGCGGGCCAGGTGCGGGGCGTTTGTGGGGTCGGACTCAGCAGCGGTGCGAGTGAACATCGTTAGCGCACCCCCACCGGGTTCGGGGTGAGCGGCAGCCTGCAGAACGGGCAATCGCCGCCGTCGCGGGCGAGCGACGCGCCCCCGTCGCAGGTACACAGCACGGCGGCGCCGGCGTTCGGCGCAAACGGCAGCCAGCCGTCAGGCGGCGCCCATGCCGGCGGGTCACTCAGCGCCGTGAGCTGGCCGGCGAGCACCGCAGCGAGCTGGGCGGCGCGCTCGGCGCTGTCCGCCGCGTGGCAGGCCGCGATCCCCGCATGGTCGGCCGGGTCGGACGGCACGGCATACGGCGCGATCTCGCGGGCGGCCGCGCGGCAGAGCGCCTGCACGGCGCGGGCCAGGTCGGCGAGGGAGGCGAGCGAGTAGGCGCCGCCGGGCGCGGGATTCGCGGAGGCGGACTCAGGAGAGAGACGCTCGAACATGGGCGGGTACTCCGTGGCGGCTTTTCGTTCACGGTACCCGCCCAGCCGCGCCCAAAAAGCGCGGCGCTGGGCGCTAGGTCCTTTAGGACCTTTAGAGGCCGGTTTTGAACCTAAAATGTCACCTCATAGGCTAGTTTCCGTCACCGGATAGGCTAGTTTCCGAGTGGCCTTCCGGCAGCAGCCGTTGCACCGCGTGCGAGCCCAGCGCACGCCGCGCGGCCTTATGGTGCTCCGCGTGCGCTCGCACGCTGGCATCGTGGTAGACGAAGGCGATCGTGGCGTATGTGAACCCGTCGCGGCCGCGCCCTGGCTTGCGTTCCCATTGCCACGACGTGAGGATGCCCTGTGCTGCAAGCTCATCGAGGGCCTTCTCAAACCGCTCCCGCAACTTGTGCAGGGCGCGATGGTCTTCCGGGATGAGCTCATGGATGCCGTGCAGGATGGCGCCCACGGAGAGCGGCTGTGCGAGCGTGCCGCTGCTGGCTCGCACGGCGGTTTGGTAGCCGAGATAGGCCCCCAGCTTGATATGCAGCGCCTTGCGGTACGGGTCGAGCGCCAGCAGTGCCGCCGGGTAGCGCCCGATCTGCCGCAAGTCGCGGCTCGCCAGCCAAGCGATACCGGGCACGAGGCGCCAGGCTGTCACATCCGCGCGCCGCGGCCCGTCGAAGCCTTCCAGCGGGCCGGTATAGACGCCGCCGATCGCCTCGGCCAGCACCAGCCGCCCCCGGATGACTTGTGTTTCACGGTGTTTCCCCTTCACGCGCACAGCAACCGTGGCGTGTAGGTCCAGCGAAGCGAGGTTATGCACCGCGGCGTTGAATCCGTCGCGGTTGCGCTGCCCGCGAGCTGCTGCCCACTCTCGTTTGAGGCCTCGCGCTCCCGCGTACGCCGTGGCGGTCAGTCGAATACCATCGGTGGCCTGTGGCAACGCCATCCACTCGTTGGACAGGTACATCAGCAGTTGCATATCGGCAGGGCCGAGCGTCGCCACGCCCTCCCACAGCTCTGCGCAGGCTGCCTCCCAGATGGCTTGCGGGACGGCGGGCGTGCTCATGCGCTCCTCGCCGGGACGGAGATAGATCACCGAGCCGTTGATGTGGCCGCGCTCTGAGCGATACTCCGGCCGGCCCAGCAGCTCCGGCTTCCACGCTGCGAGGGGCGCGCCGATCGCCTGCAGTCCGAACGCCAGGGCGCCATCACTCGGCATTTCCAGCACGCCGGCCAGGGTCTTGGAGACGTGAACCGTTTTGCTGCCGCGCGGGCGTCCGCCCGTGCGCTCCCGCTCCTGCGGCGGCGCGGGTAGCGGGGTGGGCACCGTCATCTGCTCGCCGTTGCAGGTGCCGGTGAGGCCACCGGCCGGCAGGAAGTCAGCGATGGCGCCGGCGGAAGGGGCGGTCACAAACGTGAGCAGGCCGGAGGCCAACAGCCGTCTGTATTGCTCGGGCAGAGGCAGCTCGAATGGGTTGCGATCGTCCGACGGGGGCCGCTCGGATGGGTTGCGATCGTTCGGCGAGGGCAGCCAGTCGTCGCGCATGATCGCCCAGGAGTGACCCGGGAGGAATTCACGCTGTACCGCTGGCGTCGAGTACCAGGTGCACCAGGCGCGCAGCACGATGGCAATCGCGTCGGCGATACGCTCACCGGCGCGCGGGGCGAGGGCGCCAGCTCCAAGGTCGGCGCCGGTTGCGGTCGCGGTGATCTCGACAACCATGGCACCGGCGCCGAGTGGTGGTGGCGCGGTCAGTGCGGGAGTCATGCGGCCTGCGGACGAGGGTAACGGCGTGTCGTTCGTGGTGAATGGTCCTAGTGTCAACGCTGTGGTCGTCTCAGCATCATCCGACTGATTGGCCGTCCCGTTACCCTGCTCTGCCCGATGCTCGTTCACGCTCCCCATCTTCAGGCTGACTGGCGAAACGGCTTGTTCCCGCCTGTTTTACCGGTTGGCGCTGCGCACAGATGGAGCGCCGGCAACGGTTTTTTGGCCATTTTGTGCCACATCACCCGCTCACGCTCACGCGGGGGCATACCGCCTTCGCCCATTCACGCAAAACCTTCGGCT
>DATGEL010000146.1 GCA_035310145.1 Dehalococcoidia bacterium | reverse complement strand
CGTAACTCGGCAGGGTACCTGGTCACCTTTGCCATTGCTCCGTCCTCTCAAAGTCCGGAGCCTCCAGGATACCCGGGGCGGTTCAAGCAGTACCATATCCCGGTAATACTTCTTGGGAAGGAGACTCCGAAGGAGGCGGTGTGCCAGGTCTTCGAGAAAGTCAACACAGGCGGAGTATCCCTGACCGTATTCGAACTGCTTACGGCGACATTCGCAGCCGACGACTTTAACCTCCGTGACGACTGGGACGCACGCCTAAAGCGGCTGCGCAGGCACCGGGCGTTGGAGAGCGTTGAGAACACCGACTTCCTTCAAGCCATTTCGCTGCTGTCCACGCGGGCCCGCCAGCTCAACGCCGAGGCAGACGAGGCAACATCGGAGCGTTCTCCGGGAATTAGTTGCAAGCGCAAGGACGTACTGAAGCTCACGCTTCTCGATTATCAGGAGTGGGCCGAGTCGGTCACCGCTGCCTTCGAGCAGGTTGCAAGATTCCTACGTTCACAGCGAATCTTCACCGCACGAGACTTACCGTATAGGACACAACTGACACCACTTGCAGCGCTGTTCGCGGTACTTGGCAAGGACGGCGAGAACGATGGTGTGCAAGCCAAACTCGCCCGCTGGTACTGGTGCGGCGTGTTCGGCGAGTTATATGGCGGCGCCATCGAGAGCCGATTCGCGAAGGATTTGCCGCAAGTGTTGGCGTGGATCCACGGTGGAGTAGAGCCGGATACCATACGTGACGCGAATTTCACAGCATCTCGTCTGCTCAGCGTTCGTATGCGAATCAGCGCTGCGTACAAGGGCATTCATGCGCTACTGATGCGCGGAGGTGGAATGGATTTCCGCACAGGAGACACCATAGATCAGCAAACATACTACGATGAGTCGATCGATATCCATCACATCTTTCCACGAGACTGGTGTGTCAAACAGCAAATGAGTCCATCAGTATTTAATAGTATCGTCAATAAAACTCCAGTTTCAGCGCGTACAAATCGAATGATCGGGGGGAATGCCCCAAGCAGCTACCTGCAGCACCTCGAACGGACCGCGAAAATCAGCCCCGAACGCATGGATGAGATACTGCGGTCTCATCTGATTGATCCCGGTTTGCTTCGCGCCGACCGTTTTAGTGAATTTTTCGCGGCGCGAGAGGAGTCGCTCATTCAGGGCATCGAGCGCGTTATGGGCAAGCCTGTCGCCCGAGATGGCATGCCAACTGAAGAGGCCGAAGACGAGATCGACGACGACGATGCGGTTGCGTAAACGAAGGCCCGCTTCGCTCTGAGCGCGCGGCCACATCGACACCGCGAGACCGTCCAATAGGGCGGTCTCGCGGTGTGCACCACCGCCGAGAGGGGCGCTCAGCGCGCGGCGTCCGCCGGCACGTGGCGGCCGCGGGCGCCGGTGTACTCGGCGCGGGGGCGGATCAGGCGGTTGTTGGCGTACTGCTCCAGCGCGTGCGCCGTCCAGCCCGCCATGCGCGAGACGGCGAAGAGGCTGGTGTTCAGGTCGACGGGAATGCCGAGCGACTGGTAGACCAGCGCCGAGTAGAAGTCGACGTTGACCTTCAGCCCCTTCTCCGCCGCCATGATCGCGCGCACCCGGTCGGCGATCGCCAGCCAGTTGGCCGTGCGGGCGTCGCTGTCCGCCAGCACGGCGGCCATGCGGCGCAGGTGGGCGGCGCGCGGGTCGTCCACCTTGTAGACGCGGTGGCCGAAGCCGGAGAAGCGGGCCTTGATCATCTGGCGCTCGGCCGGCGGCAGCGTCTCGCGCCAGGCGAGCTTCTGCTTCACGTACACCTCGGCGCGGTCGGGCGCGCCGATCTCTTCCAGCATCACCAGCACGTCCTCGTTGGCGCCGCCGTGCTTGGGACCTTTGAGCACGGCGCAGGCCGCGGTGATCGCCGCGTGCAGGTCGGTCTCCGTCGCGGCGGCGACGCGGGCGGCGAAGGTCGAGGCGTTCAGCTCGTGGTCGGCGTGCAGGATCAGCGCCGCGTCGATCGCCCGTTCGGCCTCTGCCGAGGGCGCCGTGCCCAGCACGGCGCGCAGCAGGCTGGCGGCGATGCTGTCCGACGGCGCCGGCGCGACCGGCTCCTTGCCCGAGCGCAGGCGGTAGAAGGCGCCGACGATCAGCGGCGCCTGCACGGTCAGCCGCCGCGTCTTGCGCAGGTTCGCCTCGGTCGAGCCGTCTTCGCCGTCGGCGTCGAGGGCGCCGAGCGCGGAGACGGCGGTGCGCAGCGCCGTGAGCGGGTGCGTGGCTGCCGGCAGGCCGCGCAGCAGCGCGATCACCTCGTCGGGCAGCCGGCGCTCGTCCGCGAAGGCCCAGCGCAGCGCCGCGAGCTGCGCTGCGCTCGCCAGCTCGCCCGTCCAGAGCAGGTGGCAGACGGCCTCGAAGCTCAACTCGACCAGCTCGTCGGTGTCGTAGCCGCGATAGTAGAGCTTGCCGTGCACGCCGTCGATCTCGCAGATCGCGGATGTGCAGGCGATCACGTCTTCCAGGCCGGCCTTCGCCATCGTCGTCATGACTTCGCCTCCTCAGCGTTCGGGGGCGGTCGTCGCCGGCGGCGCCGGTCGCGCGCCGTCCCACGGCCATGGTGCGATGAAACTGGATGGAAGTCAATATCTATTGATTCATATTGATTTGTCGATACCGCGCCGCGTTGACGCCGCCGCGCCAGCCCCTACACTGAGATCGGGGAGCGCACGATGATCGACATTCACGGCGAGCTGTACCTGGACGTGCACGAGGCCGCCGCAAGCCTCGGCGTCAAGCCCGAGACGCTGTACGCCTACGTCTCGCGCGGCCGCCTGCGCAGCTTCCGCCGCGGCATCGGCCGCAACCGCCTCTACCGCAAGGCCGAGATCGACGCCCTGCTCACGCTGCAGCCGTCGTCGCCGTCCGCGCCGCCGTCACCAGCGCCAGCGCCCACCGCGGAGACGCCGGCAGCAGCGGAAGCGAGCGAGGCTGAACCGCCGGTGCCGCCCGATCAGGGCGGCTTCCCCCGCGCCGACCGCTGGGCGACGGAGCGCTAGCGATGGCCGAGCCGGGCGAGCTGGTCAAGCCGTTCGGCGTCACGGTGCTGCCCTCCGCGATCAGCTCGATCGACGCCGAGGGACTGCGCTACCGCGGCTACCGCGTCGAAGACCTCGCCGCCCGCTGCCGCTACGAAGCGGTCGCCTGGCTGCTCTGGACCGGTGAGCTGCCTTCAGCCGGCCAGCGCGCCGCGTTGCAGGCGGACCTCGCCGCGGGCGCGGCCCTGCCCGCGGCGCTGCGCACGGCGATCGCGGCGCTGCCGGGCGGCGCGCCGCCGAGCGTGCGCCTGCAGGCCGCGCTGCCTCTACTCGGGCTGCACGTCGCCGAGCTGGGCGCCCCGGTTGAAACCGTGACGACGGGCACCGTTGCGCGCCTGCTCTCCGCCGTTGTCCTGCTCGTCGCGGAGGTAGCGGCTGCCGGCAGCCGCCCGGGCGCTGACCTCCCGCTTCCGCCGCCGGAAGCGGGAATCGCCGCGCGATTTCTGGCGGCCCTGCGCGGAAGCGGCGCGGCGCCGGAGACTGCGCGGGCGCTGGAGCAGGTACTGATCCTCTACGCCGACCACGAGCTGAACGCCTCGACCTTCGCCGGCCGCGTGGCCGCCTCGACGCGCGCGGACCTGATCTCCTGCGTGCTCGCCGCCCTCTCCACCCTGCGCGGACCGCTGCACGGCGGCATCGACCGGCAGCTACGCTCGCTCTTCGCCGCCGCGCAGGAGGAGGGCGCCGAGAGCGTGGTGGAGCGCTACGCCCGCGCCGGCGCCGTGCTGCCCGGCTTCGGTCACGCCGTCTACCGCGGCATGGACCCGCGCGCCGTACTGATGCGCGAGCTGGCGCTGAGGCTGGCGCCCGCCGCCGGGCAAGGTCAACTGCTGGAGACGACCGAAGGAGTCGTCGAGGCGGCACGCGTGCGCGGCGTGCCGCCTCCCAACGTCGATCTCTATACGCTTGTGCTCTACCGGGCGCTGGACATTCCCGACCAGCTCTCCTCGCTGGTCTTCGCCATGGGCCGGCTGGCCGGCTGGTGCGCCCACATCCTGGAACAGTACGAGCGCAACCGCCTGATCCGCCCGCGTGCCGCCTACGTTGGGGCCGAACCGCGCGAACTGCCAGCCGAGTGGCCCGCGGCCGGCGATTAACGGAAGATCAGAATCAGGATGATGATGATGATGATCAGGACCAGCAGGCCCCCGCCGATGTACATGTTCGCTTCCTCTCCGTCGTCTGTCGCGGCGTCATCGACCGCAGCCGCGCGGGCTGACTCGATCGCCGCGCCATCGTCACGCCTTCCGCGCGACAGGGACAGGGTAGGCGGCAGCTCAGGAACGGCGCATACCCAACCGAGCCGTCTCATGACGTCAAACGGTGGTAGGCCGGCGACGGAGATGCGGGCCTGCAGGTGGTAGACTGGTGGAAGATTCGTGATCGTGACACCGCGGCCAGCGCAGAGGAGTGCGACCCGGCGATGAATCTGCCTTTGCCCAACCGGCCGCGTGTGGCCGTGGTCGAGATGAACGGTACGATCGGCGGCGGCGTGCGCTCGCGCAGCTATGCGCCGCTGTTCAAGGCATTGCGCGAGGACCGCGGCGTGCGGGCGCTGGTGCTCGACATCGATTCGCCGGGCGGCTCCGCCTCGGAGTCGGATTACCTTTACGGCCAGATCCGCCGCGCGGCGGCGCGCAAGCCGGTGATCGCCTTCATTCGCGGCACCGGCGCCTCGGGCGCCTACTTCATCGCCTGCGCCGGCCAGCGCATCATTGCGCAGCGCTCCAGCATCATCGGCAGCATCGGCGTGATCACGATCCGGCCGCAGGTGCAGGAGCTGCTGGAGAAGATCGGCGTCAAGGTCAGCGTCACGGCCACGGGCCCGCTTAAAGGGATGGGGCTGCCCTTCCGTGAGGAGTCGGAGCAGGAGAAGGCGAAGAACGAGGCGCTGGTCGGCGCCTTCTTCGAGCACTTCATCGACGTGGTTGCCGCGGGCCGCAAGGTGTCGAAGGAGACGGTGCGCGGCTGGGCCACCGGCGAGGTCTTCTGGGCGCCGCAGGCGCTGGAGCGCGGCATGGTCGACGAGCTGGGCGACCTCGAACACGCGGTCGCCGTGGCGGCGAAGCTGGTCGATATCTCGCCGAAGCAGGCGGTGACCGTGCGGCCGAAGCTGCCCTTCCCGCAGCGGCTGCTGCAGCGCGCCGCCGCGGCCTCGCTCAACGCCGCCCGCGCCGAGGCCGAGCGCCTGTTCGCAGCGCGCGTCGAGTATCGCTAAGCGGCCGGCCCCCTCAGACCAGATCGCGCAGCTCGAACCATGGCCCGTCCGTGCAGAAGAGGCGCGTGCCCTGACGCCGCGTCGCTACCGGGCAGGCCATGCACAAGCCCGTGCCGCAGGGCAGCGGCTGCCAGCGCATCGCGTGAACGGGCGTGCGACTCTGCGCCCGCAGGCGGCCGGCGCTCAGCTCGCGCAGCACGGCGTCGTCGCCGCAGACAAACACCTCGTCGGCCCAGGCGAGCCGGTCGATCAGCGCGCCTGCCGCCGCCGGTCCCGCGTCGGCCGCAATTTCTACCTCGACTTCCGGCGGCAGCAAGCCGGGCGGAAGGGCCGGCATGCCGGCGGCCGGCGCCGTCACCAGCGCGACTGAGACGCCGCGGACAACCGCCAGCTCGGCCATGAGCAGCAGCGGCGCGATCTCGATAGCGGCGCCGCCCAGCAGCAGGTGGCGCGTGCTCGCCGCCGGCGCCATGCCGCGGCCGCACCAGCCGATCACGCGCAGCGTGTCGCCGGTCCGGCGCTCCGCCAGCCAGGCGCTGCCTTTGCCCGCCGCCGCAACCAGCAGGCCGAAGCGCCGGCCTTCGCCCGCTGAGCCGAGCGTGCTGGTGAGGAAGAATGGGCGCGGCAGGAAGGGATCGAGGCCGTCGCCGCACTGGATCATCAGGAACTGGCCGGGCAGCGGGCGATCGGGCAGCTCGGGCGCTGCGAGCACGAGACGGTCATACGGGAGCAGCAGCTCCTCGGCTTCTACGACCCGCGCCCGCGTCACGATCACCGCGCGGCGGACTCCGCCGCCGCGGCGGGCTGGCGATACTGCGGCAATGGCAGCACCTGGTAGCCAGCGCCGCCCGCCAGCGCCTGCGCCGCCGCCAGCGCCGTGTCGATCGAGGTGAAGCAGGGGATGCGGCGTTCGGCGGCGGCCCGGCGAATATTGAAGCCGTCGCGCACCGGACCGCGGCCGCCTTCCGGCGTATTGATCACCGCGTTCACCAGCCCGCTGGAGACCACGTCGATCACGTTCGGATGCCCTTCCGCCACCCGTTTCGCCACCTGCTCGACGGGGATATCGATCGCGCGCAGCAGCGCCGCCGTGCCGCTCGTCGCGTAGAAGCGGTAGCCGGCCGAATGCAGCAGCCGCGCCACGTCGAGCGCGTCGGCCTTGTCGCGGTCGGCCACGGTCAGCAGCACGGCGCCGTTCGGCGGCAGCATCAGGTCGCAGGCGAGCAGCGCCTTCGCCAGCGCCGCCGGATAGGTCCGATCGACGCCCATCACCTCGCCCGTGGACTTCATCTCCGGGCCGAGATAGGTGTCCACGCCCACGAGCTTCGCCATGGAGAAGACCGGCGCCTTGACCGCGACCAGCGGCTGCCGCGGCCAGAGGCCGGCGGGGTAGCCCTGCGCCGCGATCGAGCGGCCGAGCATGATGTTCACCGCGAGCTCGACCATGGGCACGCCGGTGACTTTGCTCAAGAAGGGCACCGTGCGGCTGCCGCGCGGGTTCACTTCCAGCACGTAGACCGACGACGGCCCGCCTTCGGGGTCGCGCAGGATCACGTACTGGACGTTGATCAGTCCCTTCGCGCCCAGCGCCACGCCGATGCGCTCGGTGTAGCTCACCAGCGTCTCGACCTCGTCCTCGCGCAGACGCACGCCGGGGTAGACGGCCATCGAGTCGCCCGAGTGCACGCCGGCGCGCTCGACGTGCTCCATGATGCCGGGAATCAGCACCTGGGCGCCGTCGCAGATCGCGTCGACCTCGACCTCTTTGCCCTGCAGGTACTTGTCGATCAGGATCGGCCGGCCCGACGGCAGCTCGACGGCCGCGCCCATATAGCGGATCAGTTCTTGAGGCCCCTCCACGATCTCCATCGCGCGGCCGCCGAGCACGTACGACGGCCGCACCAGCACCGGGTAGCCGATCGACTGCGCCGTCTTCAGCGCGTCATCGATGTTCGTCACGGCCGAGCCGGGCGGCTGCGGCACGCCGATGCGCTGCAGGAACTCCTCGAAGCGGCGGCGGTCCTCGGCCAGGTCGATGACCTCGGCGTCGGAGCCGATGATCGGCAGGTTCGCCGCCGTCAGCGGCCCGGCGAGGTTGATCGCCGTCTGCCCGCCGAACTGCACGATCGAGGACGGCGGCTCGCCCGCGCCGTTTTCAGCCTCGCCACAGGTCTCGTTCTCGATGATGTCGCGCACCGCCTCTTCGTCCAGCGGCTCGAAGTAGAGCCGCTCGCAGGTGTCGAAGTCGGTGGAGACGGTCTCGGGGTTGGAGTTGGCCATCAGCGCCCGGTAGCCGGCGCGCTGCAGCGCCCAGGCCGCCTGCACCGAGCAGTAGTCGAACTCGATCCCCTGGCCGATGCGGATCGGGCCGCTGCCGATCACGAGCGCGGTCGGCCCGGCCTGCGGCTTGGCCTCGTTCTCCTGCTCGTAGGTGCTGTAGAAATAGGGCGTGGCCGCGTCGAACTCGGCGGCGCAGGTGTCCACCATCTTGTAGACGGGGCGGATCTGCCACTGCTTGCGTTGCTCGCGCACCTGCTCGGGCAAAAGATCGGCCAGCGTGCCGATCTGGCGGTCGGAGAAGCCCATGCGCTTGGCGCGGCGCAGGAGGGCCGGCGTCAGCGGCTCGGAGAGCAGCCGCTTCTCCATCGCCACGAGGTTCTCCAGCCGCTCCAAAAACCAGGGGTCGATGCCGGTCTGCCGCGCGATCGCCAGCGGCTCAACGCGGCGGCGCAGCATCGCGATCAGCGTCCACAGCCGCTCGTCGTTGGCCGCAAGCGGCCACTCGCCGTCCCGTGCCCACTCCGGCCGCTCCCAGAGCAGCGAGCGGCCACCCACTTCGAGCGAGCGCACCGCCTTCTGCAGGGCGGCCTCGAAGGTGCGGTCGATCGCCATCACCTCGCCCGTCGCCTTCATCTGCGTGCCGAGCGAGCGGTCGCCGAGCGGGAACTTGTCGAAGGGCCAGCGCGGAATCTTGACGACCACGTAGTCCAGCGCCGGCTCGAAGGCGGCGGTCGTTTTCTGCGTGACGGCGTTGGCGATCTCGTCCAGCCGCCGGCCGACGGCGATCTTCGCCGCCACGCGGGCGATCGGGTAGCCGGTCGCCTTGCTGGCCAGCGCCGAGGAGCGCGAGACGCGGGGATTGACCTCGATCACGTAATAGGGCAGTGCCTGCTGATCGCCCGGCTCCCACTCGGTTACGTCGGGCCGCGGGCCGAGCGAGAACTGCACGTTGCAGCCGCCCTCGATGCCGAGCGCGCGGATGATCTTCAGGCTGGCGGTGCGCAGCATCTGGTAATCGCGGTCGGAGAGCGTCTGGCTGGGCGCGACGACGATGCTGTCGCCGGTGTGCACGCCCATGGGGTCGAGGTTTTCCATGTTGCAGACGGTGATGCAGGTGCCGGCGCCGTCGCGCATCACCTCGTACTCGACCTCCTTCCAGCCGCCGAGATACTTTTCGACGAGGACCTGGTGGATCGGGCTGGCGTCGATGCCGCCCTGGGCGATGCGGTCGAACTCTTCCAGCGTGAAGGCGATGCCGCCGCCGGTGCCGCCGAGCGTGAAGGCCGGCCGGATCACGGCGGGCAGGCCGATGTGCTCCAGCGCCGCGTGCGCCGCCGCCAGGTTGGTAACCGTCTCGCCTTCGAGCACCGGCTCGCCGATCTCCGCCAGCATCCGCTTGAACAGTTCGCGGTCCTCGGCGCGCTGGATCGCGGCGAGCGGCGTGCCCAGCAGGCGCACGTCGTACTTCTGCAGCACGCCCGCCTCGTGCAGCGCCACGGCCAGGTTGAGGCCGGTCTGCCCGCCGAGCGTGGCGAGCAGCCCCTCCGGCCGCTCGCGGGCGATGATCCGCTCCAGCACGGGCACGGTCAGCGGCTCGATGTACACGACGTCGGCGATGCCCTCGTCGGTCATGATCGTGGCGGGGTTGGAGTTGACCAGGATCGAGCGCACGCCTTCTTCGCGCATCGCCTTGCAGGCCTGCGTGCCGGCGTAGTCGAACTCCGCCGCCTGGCCGATCACGATCGGGCCGGAGCCGATGATCAGGACGCTGCTGGGCTTGTTCACCGCTGTTCGTCTACTCCCTCGTCGCCGTCACCAGAATACTCGGCCCCGTCCGAGCGCCCCGGCAGCTCGATCACGCCGTCGCCGTTGCGCCGGGCGCCGTCCGGCCGCGCCGGCTCGACCCGCTGCCAGCCCGCGCCGAAGCTGATCTGCCTCGGCGCCGCGGCCGACGCGTCGGCCGTCGTGAAGCGCCGCACGCCAACCGCGAGGGAGACGAGCCCGACCGCCGCGAACGCCGCCGGGAAGACCGTCAGCAGCCCGATGCAGTTGAACAGGTCGTCCGTCGCCAGGCAGCGGATGCCGAGCACGATGCACAGCGCCGCGCCGAGCAGCCCCACCGCCGCGATCGCCAGGCAACCGTAGCCCTGCCGCCGGCTGATCGCGACCGGCTCAGGCGTCACGGCGCGACCCGGCGGACGAGGAAATAGGATGTAGGAAGTAGGAGATAGGGAGGGACGGCCTTGTAGCCCTATTTCCTCTTTCCTTTTTCCTACTTCCTCGCCTACAGCGGCAGCTCAAAGCGCATCTCCGGGTTCTGCATCGGCACCAGCGCGCCGAGCGCCGACAGGAACGACAGCGCCGGCGGATTGTTCTCCGGCAGGCGGCCGCGCACGCGGCGGTAGCCATGCTCGCGCGCGAAGTCGAGCACACATTCGCCGAGCTGCGTCGCCAGGCCGCGCCGGCGGTGCTCCGGCAGCACCCAGACGCCGATCGTGCCCGTGTCGGGCTCCTCCGTGTTGTAGTCCAGCGCGGCGAAGGCCACGATCTGGTCGCCGACCTCGGCCACGTAGAGGCAGCCCTGGTCGCCCAGCCGCCGCAGCCAACCGGCCACCTGTTCAGCGGACATCGCCTCGCGGAAACCGACCGGGTTTGGCTCCTGCATGATGCGGGCGATGACCGCCGCGATCGCGGGCGCATCGGCCGCCGTTGCCAGCCGCAGTGTCGCCTCAGCCGTCGTCATGGCGCGCCCCCAATCTGAGGTTGTCCGAGGTTGTCCTGTGAGCGCGTCGCGCGCTCGCCGGCCGCTCGCTTCACCCGGCCGCCTTCGCGCCCTGGGCAGACTGCACGAGGTCGAGAAAGCGGTCGAAGAGATACATGTTGTCGCGCGGGCCGGGCGCCGCCTCGGAGTGGTACTGGATCGAGACGATCGGCAGGTCGCGGTGCGAGAGGCCCTCGCAGGTGTTGTCGTTGAGATTCAGATGGCTGACCTGGGCGCCGCCGCGCAGCCCCTCCCCGTCCACCGCGTAGCCGTGGTTCTGCGAGGTGATGTAGACATTGCCCGTGGCCAGGTCCTTGACCGGGTGGTTGGCGCCGTGGTGGCCAAACTTGAGCTTGTACGTCTTCGCCCCGAACACCTGCCCGAGCACTTGATGGCCCAGGCAGATGCCGAGGATCGGCACGCGCCCGACCAGTCCCTCGACCGTCTTCACCACGTAATCGAGCTTCTCCGGGTCGCCGGGACCGGGCGAGAGCACCACGCCATCGGGCCGCAGCGCCAGCACGTCGGCGGCCGGCGTTGTTGCCGGCAGCGCGGTGGTGCGGTAGCCCCTGGCGTTGAGCATGCGCATGATGTTGTATTTGACGCCGGTGTCGAGCACGGCGATCTTCCCACGCGGCTCGCCGTCCGCCGCCTCCCAGTCGTAGGGCACGGGCGTGGAAACCTCACGCGCCAGGTCGGTGGTGCCGTAGGGTGGGCGCTCGCGCAGCCAGGCCAGCGCCTCCTCGGGCGCTTCGCCCGGCGCCGAGATCGCGGCCATGAGCACGCCGCTCGAGCGCAAGCGCCGCGTCAGCGCACGCGTGTCGATGCCAGCGATCGCGGGCACGCCGCGTGCCGTCAAAAACTCCCGCAGGCTTTCGCCGCTGCGCCAGTGGCTGGGTAGGTCGCACTCCTCGCGCATCACCATGCCCGCGGCCTGAATCTTGCGCGACTCGACGTCGTCGAGGTTGGTGCCGTAGTTGCCGATCAGTGGGTAGGTCATGGTCACGATCTGGCCGGCGTAGGATGGGTCGGTGAGGATCTCCTCGTAGCCGGTCATCGAGGTGTTGAAGACCAGCTCGCCGAAGCCGCGCACGGGCGCGCCCGCCGCCAGGCCGGCGAACCGCGCGCCGTCTTCGAGCACCAGCCAGGCCTGTTCGTCCACCGTCAACCGCCTCACGCCCCGGCGGCAAGGGCCGCCGTTTCGTACACAAGGGTACCATCGACGATCGTCGCGATCACGCGGCCGCGCACCCGCCGCCCGCGGAAGGGCGTGTTCTTGCCCAGCGAGGCGAACTCTCGCGGGTCCACGGCCCACTCCGCCTCGGGGTCGAGCAGCACGGCGTCGGCCGGCGCGCCGGGCGCCAGCGTGCCGAGGCCGGAGACGAAGCGGTCGAGGCCGAGCGCCCGCACCGGCGCGGCCGTCAGCGCCTCGATCGCGCGGCTGAGCGAAAGCTCGCCCGCCTGCACCAACTCCAGCAGCAGTGGCAGCGCCGTCTCCAGGCCGCTGATGCCCGGCGCCGCCTGGTCGAACTCGCATTCTTTATCTGTGAGGGCGTGCGGCGCATGGTCGGTGGCCACGCAATCGATCGCGCCCTCGGCCAGGGCACGGCGGCAGGCGTCGCGGTCCGCACGGCCGCGCAGGGGCGGATTGACGCGCGCGGCCGTGTCGTAGGCCGGCACGCCTGAGCCGGGCGGGCCGTAGAGCGCGGCCTCGTCGGTGAGGGTGAGGTGGTGCGGCGTGACCTCGGCCGTGACGTGCACGCCGCGGGCCTTTGCGGCGGCGACGACGACGATCGAGCCGGCGGTGCTGACGTGAGCGATGTGCACGTGAGCGCCGGTGAGTTCGGCAAGGCCGCAGTCGCGCGCCACCATCGCCTCTTCGGCCGCGGCGGGCTGACCTTTGAGGCCGAGGCGCGTGCTCACCCAGCCCTCGTGCAGCACGCCGCCCTTCGCCAGCGACGGCTCCTCGCAATGGTTGATCACCGCCAGACCGAGGCCGGAGGCGTATTCGAGCGCCCGCCGCATCAGCTCGGCGTCGGCCACGGGGCTGCCGTCGTCGCTGAAGGCGATGCAGCCCGCCTCGGCCAGCTCCGCCAGCTCCGCCAGTTGCTTACCGGCGCGGCCCAGCGTGACGGCGCCGATCGGCAGCACGCGGGCGAGGCCGGCGGCCCGGGCCGTGCGCAGCACGAACTCGACCACCGAGCGGTTGTCCGTCGCCGGCTCGGTGTTGGGCATGGCGCAGACGGTGGTGAAGCCGCCGCGCACGGCCGCCCCGAGGCCGGTGCGGATCGTCTCCTTGTACTCCTGGCCCGGTTCGCGCAGGTGGCAGTGCAGGTCCACGAAGCCGGGCGCCAGCACCAGCCCGGCGCCGTCCAGCACGCGCTCGGCCGGCCCGTCTGCTCCGGCGACGACGCGGCCATCGACGAAGCGCACGTCTTCCACGCGATCGATGTCCCGCGCCGGGTCGATCAGCCGCGCCCCGCGGATCAGCAGCGAACCCATGCCGGCCTCCTGCCGTTTCTTGCCGGCGGCTACGCGCCGCGCCCGATCAGGTAGAGCAGCGCCATGCGCACGGCGACGCCGTTCGTCACCTGCTCCTCGATCACCGACTGCAGCGAGCGGGCTACATCCGGCGCGATCTCCACGCCCTCGTTCATCGGGCCGGGGTGCATCACCAGCGCGTGCGGCGCGGCCAGCGCCACGCGCTCGCTGCTGATGCCGTAGCGGCGCGAATACTCGCGCAGGCTGGGCAGCAGGCCAGCCTGCATGCGCTCATGCTGCAGGCGCAAGGTCATCACCACGTCGGCGCCGCGCAGCGCCCGCTCGATCTGCGGCTCGATCGTCACGCCGGGCAGCGCGATCTCTTCCTGCTCCGTCTGCACGCGGCGGCCGAGCCCCGCGGGCAGCAAGGTTGGCGGGGCGCAGAGCACGATCTCGGCGCCCATGACGGAGAGCCCCCAGATGTCGGAGCGGGCGACGCGGCTGTGGGCGATGTCGCCGACGATGGCAACGCGCCGGCCGCGCAGGCTGCCGAGCCGGCTCTGCATCGTGTAGAGGTCGAGCAGCGCCTGCGTGGGATGCGCGTGCCAGCCGTCGCCCCCGTTGAGCACCGCCGCGTCGGTGTGCGCCGCGGCAAGATACGGCGCGCCGCTGCTCTTATGGCGCATCACAAGGATGTTGACACCGATCGCACGCAGCGTCTTCACGGTGTCGACCAGCGATTCGCCCTTCTCCACGCTGCTGCCGCTGGCGCTGACGTTGATCACGTCCGCGCCGAGCACCTTGCCCGCCAGCTCGAAGGAGGCGCGGGTGCGGGTACTGGCCTCGTAGAACAGCGTCGCCACGGTCGTGCCGCGCAGGGCGGGCACGCGCGGCACATCGCGCGCCAGCACCTCGCGCATGGCGTCGGTCGTTTCGAGCACGTACTCGATCTCGTCGCGGCTGAAGTCGTCGAGGTCGAGCACGTGGCGATGGCGCCAGCGGCCCGTGGCGGGGACGGTCGGCGCCGTCGTCACAGCCGCCGGGGCGCCGGCCGCCGTGTCCCGCGAGCCACCGGTTTCAAGGGCGGCGGCGCCGTGCCCGGCCGAACCATTCATCCGGACCAGTTGCAAATCGTCGCGTGCCATCAGTCGCCCTCCCGCGCCAGCAGCAGCACCGCGTCGCGGCCGTCCGTCTCCCGCAGCAAGACCTGGACCTCTTCGTCTCGCCGTGTCGGCACGTTCTTGCCGACGAAATCAGCGCGGATCGGCAGCTCGCGGTGGCCGCGGTCCACCAGCACCGCCAGCAGGATGCGCCGCGGCCGGCCGAAGTCGATCAGCGCGTCGAGCGCGGCGCGGATCGTGCGCCCGGTGTAGAGCACGTCGTCCACCAGCACGACGTCTTTGTCGGCGATACCCACGGGGATATCGCTGCGGTGCAAGGCGGGGCGCACGCCGCGGCGGCCAAGGTCGTCGCGGTGCAGGCTGACATCCAGGGCGCCGCAGGGGACGGCGGTGTTCTCGAAGCCGTCGATCAGCCCGGCCATGCGCCGGGCCAGGGGCACGCCGCGCGTGTGCAGGCCGACGAGCACGAGGCCGCCGGCGCCGTGCGCCTCTTCGACGATCTCGTGCGAGAGGCGCACCACGGCGCGGCGCACGTCGTCCGCCGTCATCAACTCGCGGCCGCTCATGAAAAAACCTCCCTCGAACGGGAGGCCGGGGAATGCACACGCCGGGCCACGTGGAAGCCGCCAGGCAGCAGGGGCACAACCACACCGCGCTCCTTGCGGGCCTCACAGGACCCACTTAAAGGCTCGCCGCACACCGCCCAATCGGCCGGCTCGATTACAGGGTAACAAGCCGGCCCCGGCTCCGGCAACTGCAGCACGGCAGTACGGCGCGAGGCCTTTGCATAACGGTGCGCCCGCTCGGCCCTCATCCTCTCTTCTCTCCTTCCCCCAATTTGCAACATCGCGCGAAGCGCGATCTGGGATGAGGGAAGGAGACGATCCAGCCTGAAGCGTTCCGGTTCTCCTGCGGTTAGCCCGACACCGTCCGAGTCGTGCTGCGCACGATCGCCCCTCGCCCAGGATTGGGCGAGGGGTATGTGAAATGAGGTGAGGGTCGAGGGCCGATCCGATCGGGCGTTGACGCCGCTTTCGGGGCGGTGCTAGCGTGTCGCTGCCTCGGCGGAATAGCCGTTCACGAAGCAGCGAGTGAAGGGACGACGGCGTGCAGGAGGCGCGCATACCGGAAACGGCGCTGCGCGAGCTGGCGGAGCGCATGTTGGCCACGCGGCGGCTGCTGATCGCCAGCAACCGTGGCCCGGCCGAGTTCCAGATCGAGGACGGCGGCTCGCTCTCCAGCTCACGTGGCAGCGGCGGCCTGGTGACGGCGCTGGCCGCCGTCAGCCACTTCGCCGAGCTGACCTGGATCGCCTCGGCCATGACCGACGGCGACCACGCGATCGCCGCGGACGGCCGCGCCGTCCCGCTGGGTGAAGACGGCATGCGTGTCCGCTTCGTGACGCTGCCGCCGCGCAGCTATCACCAGTTCTACAACGTAATCTGCAATCAGCAGCTCTGGTTCTTGCAGCACTACATGTGGAACACGCCGCGCAATCCCAACATCAGCCGCTCGATCTACGAGGCATGGGAGAACGGCTACGCGCCGGCCAACGCGGCTTTCGCCGCGGCGATCGCGGAGGAGGCCGCCGCGGACACCCAGCCGCCGTACGTGATGTTGCAGGACTACCATCTCTATCTCACGCCCAGGCTGGTGCGCGAGCAGCTTCCCGGCGCAGTCATCCAGCACTTCACCCACATTCCCTGGCCCGACCCGCGCTACTGGGCATTGCTGCCGCGGACGATGCGCGATCAGATCTTCGGTCATCTCTGCGGCGCCGATGTGATCGGCCTGCAAACGGTGCGCGACACCCGCAACTTCCTGCAGGGAGCAGAATCGTTTCTGCCCGGCGTCGAGGTCGATTACCGCCGCTCCACCGTCTGGTGGGAGGGCCACCTGACGCTGGTGCGGGCCTATCCGATCGCCATCGATGCGGGCGGCTTGCAGGAGTTCGCCGGCTCGGAAGCCGTGGGCGACTACGAGCGGCGCCTGGCGCCGCTGCTCACCCGGCGTACGATCGTGCGTGTGGACCGCGCGGAGCCGAGCAAGAACCTGCTGCGCGGCTTCCGTGCCTACGATCTGCTGTTGCAACGCCACCCGGAGTACCGGCGCACGACGCAAATGCTGGCATGCATCGTGCCCTCGCGCACGGACGTCGGCCTCTACCAGACGTACACCGACGAGGTCTTCGAGCTGATCGAGGCGATCAACGACGAGTACGGCGAAGCCGGCTGGCAGCCGATCGTGCGCTTCTACGAGAACAACTACGCGCAGGCGATCGCCGCGATGAAGCAGTACGACGTGCTGATGGTGAACCCCGTGATCGACGGCATGAACCTCGTCGCCAAAGAAGGGCCCCTCGTGAACACGCGCGACGGCGTGCTGCTGCTCTCCGAGACGGCGGGCGCCTATGAACAACTCGGTGGCCTGGCGCTGCCGCTGGCGCCGGCCGACATCGAGGGCACCGTGCGCGCCCTGCGCGACGCCCTGGAGATGCCGGCCGAGGAGCGCCGCCGCCGCGCCGCCGGCCTGCGCGAGCTGGTCGCCGCCGACGACATCCTCAACTGGCTGCTGCGCCAGTTCTCCGACCTGCACGCGCTGGCGTGAGGTGGGGCGTGCAGCGAGGCGAGGCTACGCCGGGCGGCTGGCGGCGGCGGCCGCGGCAGCGGGCTGCGCGAAGAGCGCCCAGCCGGCTGCGGCTCGCTCCATCACGACCGGCAGGTCTTCGCTGAGCAGCAGGCGGCGGGCGATCAACTCATCGGCAGCGGCGCGCACGCGTTGCAGGTAGTCGTCGCGGTCGGTGTACCGCTCGGCGATGCTGCGGCGCGGATCGCCCTGCGCGGCGGCCTGCTCCGGTGTCGCCGCGAAGGGGAAGATGCTGCCCAGCACGTTCGCCAGCGCCTCCGGCGCACCCGTGTCGGGGTGGCGCAGGTTCCAGCCGGTGTAGCTCGCCAGCGGCACGGCGACCTCGGGCAGGCGGATGCCGCCCAGCTCGTTGCCGTCGGCGTCGAGCGCGGGCACCAGCGTGGGATACTCGCGGCCCGCGGCAGGCGGCTCCTGCGCGATAACGCCGCGCGGCCAGTCGGGGCCGTAGTCCGGCTCGTAGGCCGGGCGCGAGCCCGGGGGGAAGCGCACGCCGGGCACTGCTGGCCACTGGCTCGCCGCGGCCGCGCCGCTCACCAGCGTGCGGTCGGCGAGGCGCGGATAGCAGCTCGCCGGCGGCTCCGAGCCGTCCCGCACCCAGGCTTCGAGCGCGAGGAACAGCGCCCGCAGCGACGCGCGGCGATCGACCGGCGTGGCCGGATAGCGGCCGATCGGATCGGCCACGCCGGGCTGGTTGCCCGCCGCGCCGGGCGGGAAGGGGCCGGCGACGTGCCCGGTGCCGGCGAAGTGGTAGATGCGCACGTTCTCGGCCGGCGGCGCGTCACGCGTGCCCAGCGGGTCGGTGTGGATCAGCGAGGCGCCCTTCGCCCAGTACTCGTTCGAGCTGTTGGTGTAGAAGAGCTTCGGCGCGCGGCCGCGGGCCAGCAGGCGGTCGAGCTGACCGGCGTTGCGGCCGCTGAGCGGATCGGGCACGGGCAGGTCGTGGAAGGGATACTGCTCGGTGGGGTAGCCGTTGCCCTCGTGGCCGCGGTCGAAGCGCGAGGGCTGGGCGAAGCGGTGGTTGAACGAGCCGCGCGGCGCACCGGCGATGTCACAGAGCACGCCGTCGAACACCATCCGGCCCGTCTCGTCCTCGTTGAAGCCTTCGTAGAGAAAATGGCGCAGGAAGCGGCCGCTCTGCGAGACGCCCCAGGCGATCGCCCGCGCCGGCAGCGGCCCGCCCTGTTCGGCCAGCGGATTCGCTTCGCCCCGCTCGTAGCGCAGGCAGGAGACGAAGTCGCGCACGGCGGCGAAGCCGAGGCCGGCCAGCGGCGGGTTCTCGCCGCGGAAGACCACCTCGTAGATGCGGCCGGGCGCGAAGCCGCCCTCCAGCCAGAGGTGCGAGCGGCCCGGCGCCGGCGTCCCGCCGTTCTCCGCTGCTGGCCGGCCGCAGAAGCGCCAGGCGCCGCGCGGCAACGGCCGCGGCGGGTCGAAAGGCGCATCGCGCACGGTCAGCACCGCGTCCGGCTGCTCGGGGTCGGCCGGCTCCAGCGGCAGGTGGTCGCGATCGGCCAGCGGCATCAGCGCCGTCTGCCTGCCGGGCACGAACTGGCAGCGCACCGGGCCGGAGACCGGCGCGGAGGGCGCCTGCATCGTCATGCGCCCCAGCCCGTCCGTCGCGTCCCACTGCCAGGCGCAGGCGGCGATCGTGACGCCGCGGCGCATGAGCAGGCCGTCGCCGAGGTGCTCGGCGCGCTGCGGGCGGTTGTTGACGAGCGCGTTGTTGAGGCGCAGCGCCGTCTTGTTGCCGCGGTTGAGCACGTCGAAGAGCAGCGTGCCATTGCCGCGCGCCGCCTCGCTCGGGCGCACGATCCAGAGATCGGCGCTGAAACGCACGCGGCCGGCGGCGTCGCGCGGCGCCAGCGCCAGGTCGCAGATCGGCGCGTTCAGCGGCTGCGCCGGGTCGAGCGCGAAGCTCGCGCGCCCCGTCAGCGTTTCGTACGGCCCGGCTGCGCCAAACGGCTCGCCGTCGGCAACCAATCGCCGGTCATCGATGCGCAGTTCGCTGAGCATGGCCGCCGCCTCCCTTCGCTCCGCCGCCCAGCGTACGCGCCAGCGGGCGCGGTGAACAGGGCCGGCAGCGACGGTGAGGCGGACTGGCGGCTCAGCCGGCCGCCCACTCGTAGGCGGCGTGCAGCCAGGCGAGCAGCTCTGCGTCCACGTCTTCGGGCGCGCCGAGGGCGACGCGATGCGTGACGCGCCCGCTGCCGAAGGAACCGGCGGGCTGCAGCCGCTCCGTGCTCTGCAGGTGCGGGCCGATCAGGCCGATGTCCACGCGCTTGCTCGAAACCGGCTGGATCACGGCGAACTGCTTGCCGCGGGTGAAGGTCATGTAGGTCTGGCGGGCCTCCACGCGCACATCCTCGCCCAGTGACCGCGCCGCCCCGGCCGCGCGTTCATAGATCGGCAGCAGCGCCGCCTTCGCGCCGGCGTACTGTTTGGCCAGCAGCGCATCGGCGCTCGGCTCAACGAAGTCGGCCGGCTTCTCCGCCTCGCTCACGACGAGGAAGGCGGTGCTGTGGCCCAGCCCGTACGCGGCCTTGAGCCAGTCGACGCGCGGCTTGAAGCCGCCCAGGCCGGCGCCGCGCACGATCGTCACCCACTCGTCCAGCGAGCGGCCGGTCTTCTCCGGCAGGCTGCGCAGGATGGCGGTGCGCATCTCGGCGGGACCACGCAGCGCGGGCATCGGCCAATCCCTCCCCGGCAAACGGCGGTGCCTGCCGCGATCGTACGACGCGCAGTCCGCCGCGCCGGCCCGGATTATGGCAGGCCGCGCGGCGATCTCGTCGTGGGTGCAACGGTGTGTCCGTCGATGGTGCAGGCGGGCTGCCCGCCCCGAGCGCGGCCCCTGGCGGGCAGATCGTCACTCCGCCAGCAGCGGCTCGCTCGCGGGCGGGGCGGGCTGGTCCGCGCCGGCGGGGTGGCGCATCGTGGCGGCGGCGTCGCGGTCGGGCACGCGCAGGGCCAGCAGCGCCGCCAAAAGCGCCAGCGCCGCCGCGGCCAGGTAGGCCGCGTGATAAGCGCCGGCGTGCGGGTGCGCCGCGCCGGCCGCGTCGTGCCGCAGCGGCCCGGCGATCGCCAGCACACTGCTGAGCAGAGCCACGCCGGTGGCCGCGCCGAGCTGGCGCTGCGCGTTGAACAGCGTGGAGGCGCGGCCCATCTGGCTCGGCGTCACCGTGGCGAAGCCCGCCGCCTGGTTGGGCAAGAAGACGAAGGCCATGCCCGTGCCCACGGCGAACATCAGCAGGCGGATCAGCCAGGCGCTCGTCTCCAGGCCGATGAAGCTGAGCAGCGTCATCATCGCCGCCACCCAGAGCATGCCCGCCGCCATCAGCCGCCGCGGCCCCACGTACGGATAGACCCGCGCCACAAGCTGCATCGAGAGCAGCACGCCGATCGCCTCGGGGAAGGTCGTCAGGCCCGATTCGAGCGCCGAGTCGCCGCGCGCCTCCTGCAGGAAGAGCGGCGTCACGAACAGCACGCCGAGGAAGGCGGCGCTGGCCGTCATCGAGGTCGTGGTGCAGCTCTGGAAGAGGCGGTTGGCGAACAGGCGCAACTGCACCATCGGCGCGGCCGTGCGCAGCTCCATCCGGACGAACGCCGCCAGCAGCAGCAGGCCGGCGCCCGCCGAGACGAGCACGGCGGCCGAGTCCCAGCCGCGCGAGGGGCCTTCCGTGACGGCGTACATCAGCAGGGGAAAGCCCGTGCCCGCCAGCAGGAAGCCGGGCAGGTCGAAGCGCCCGGCGGCGTGCTCACGGTGCTCGCGCAGAAAGAGCAGGCCGAAGAGCAGCGCCGCACAGCCCACCGGCACGTTCACGTAGAAGGCCCAGCGCCAGGAGAGCTTGTCCACGATCAGGCCGCCCAGCACCGGCCCGCTCGCCGGCGCGATGATCCCCGGCACGACGAGGATGCGCGAGGCACGCACGCGCTGCTCCGGCGGGAAGGTGCGGAAGAGCATCGCCATGCCCACCGGCGTGAGCATGCCGCCGCCGGCGCCCTGCAGCGTACGAAACGCGACCAGCTCGCCGAAGCTCTGCGCCTGGCCGCAGAGCGCCGAGGCGAGGCTGAAGATCAGCAGGGCGCAGAGAAAGACGCGCTTGGTGCCGAAGCGGTCGCCCAGCCAGCCGGAGGCGGGAATGAAGACGGCGAGGCTGATCAGGTAGCCGATGATCACGCCGTCGATCGAGGCGCCGGTGACGTGGAAGCGATTGCCGAGCGTGGGCAGCGCCACGTTGACGACGGTGCTGTCCATCGCGCTCATGAACTGCGCCGCGACGTAGACGGCGGCCACGGTGATGCGGGGATCGAGTTCGCGGCGTGTCACAGACCCGGCCCCAGCTCCTCCGCCACCGCCGCAAGCACCGCCTGGTACCAGCCCGGCTGGCGCAGGAAGTGCTCGATCAGCAGGTGCTCATTCACGTCGTGCTGGCGGTTGTTCGACTGCGCCCCCGGCAGCCAGTAGGCGGGCAGCCCCAGCACGTCGGTAAAGACGTAGGCCGGCAGCGTGCCGCCCAGCAGCGGCAGGATCACCGGTTCCTGTCCCCAGTAGGCGCGCGTGGCGACAACCACCGCCGCGTAGCCACGCTCGCCGGGCGAGGTGTACGACGCGGGACAGCCCGGCGTGCGGCGCATGGAGATCGTCACCCCGCGCGAGCGGGCGACCTCGTCCAGCCGTGCCGCCTCGATCGCTTCCAGCACCTCGTCGGGCTGCGTGTCCGGCGTCACGCGCACGTCCAGCGTGGCCTGCGCCCAGCCGGGGATGATCGTGCGCGTCGCGCCGGGCGTCACGCCCTCGCTGACGATGCCGTTGACGTTCACCGTCGGGTCGAGAAACGGCTCCCAGGCGGCGCGGTTGGGCAGTTCGGCGAAGGCCGTGAGCACGTCCTCGCGGAAAGCGGTGCGCGTGCGGGCGATGGCGGCCACCCGCTCGCCCAGGCCGGCGATCAGGCGGGCCAGCGGCGTCACCGGGCTGGCGACGATGTTGCCGTAGTTGCCGGAATGGACGGACTGGCCACGGCCGTTGTCTGCCCGCAGCTCCACGCCGACAATGCCACGCACGCCCAGCACGATCGTGGGCGCATCGTTTGACTTCGGCCCGTCCGAGCCGGCCAGCAGGTCGGCCTCGATGCGGGCGCGGTGGCGGCGCACGATCGCTTCGAGGTGCGGGCTGCCGTGCTCCTCCTCGCCGTCGAGCAGGATCTTCACCGTGCCGCGCAGCGTGCCCGCCGCCCGCCCCTGCAGCACGCCGAGGATGTTGCCCAGGTGCTGGCCCTTGTTGTCGCAGCCGCCGCGGCCGACGAGGTAGAGCCGGCCCAGCTCGGCCTCGGGCAGCGCCGCGGGCTCGGCGGGCTCCTCGCCGAGGAAGTAGGACGGCGTCCACGGGTCGCAGGCGCGGCCGCCCCAGCGCCAGCCGGCCAGGTCGCCGGGAGGCTGCACGTCGTAGTGGCCGTAGAGCAGCACCGCCGGGCCGGGCGCGGCGCCGCGCACCTCGGCAAAGAGCGCCGGCGCCCCTTCGTGTTCCTCCGGCCACAGCGCTTCGAAGTCGAGGCCAAGCTCCCGCCAGAAGGCGCGCACGGCCGCGACCTGCTCGGCGCCGACGGCGCGGCTCTGCGTCTTGATGCGCACGTAGCGGTCGAGCAGGGCGAGGCGGTCGTGCGCGGAGGTCGGTACGGTCATGCGAAGCTCCCCGGTTGCCGGTGTCGTGCCGGACGGCATCAGTCGAGCGCGATGCGCTCACCAAGCTGCGCCACGGAGACCATCCAGCCAAGCTGCTGTTCGATCAGGCTTTGCAGCGCCGCCGCCGACGCCGGCTCGCCGTGCACGAGGAAGAGGCGGCGTGGCGGGCGCAGCGCCTGCTTCAGCCAGCGCAGCACTTCGCCGCGGTCGGCGTGGGCGGAAAGCCCCTGCACGTCCATGATCTGCGCCCGCACCGGCACCGTGTGGCCGTACATGTTGACTTGCGTGGCGCCGTCCAGCAACTGCCGGCCGAGCGTGCCTTCGCCCTGGTAGCCGGCGAAGAGCACGGTGGTGCGCGGATCGTCCAAGTGGTGTTCGAGGTGATGCAGGATGCGCCCGCCCGTGGCCATGCCGCTGCCGGCGATGATGATCGCCGGGCCGGTCACGGCGTTGAGCTTCTTCGACTCCTCTGCGCTGCGCACGATCGTGAGGCCGTGCGGCTCCAGCGGGCTTGAGCCGTTGCGGATGCGCTCGGCCATCTCCGCGTCGTACTCCTCCGGGTGGCCGGCGAGCACGGCGGTGGCGCCGGTGGCGAGCGGCGAATCGACGTAGATCGGCACACACGGCAGTTCGCCCGTGTCCTGCAAGGCGCGCAGCACGTACAGCAACTCCTGCGTGCGGCCCACGGCGAAGGCGGGGATCAGGATCGGCCCGCCGTGCTGCAGCGCCTCCTTCAAGGCATCACCCAGCAGGTGCTCGGCGCTCTGCACGGGGTGGTCGCGGTCGCCGTAGGTCGATTCGACGACCAGGTAGTCGGCCGCGGGCGGCGGGTCGGGATCGGGCAGGATCGGCGCGCCGTAGCGGCCGAGGTCGCCGCTGAAGGCGATGCTGCGCCGCCCGCCGCCCGCGGCGGGCAGATCCAGCAACGCGATCGCCGAGCCGGGGATGTGGCCGGCGCGGAAGAAGGTCGCGGTGACGCCGTCGAGCGGCGCGAACGGCTGCTGGTAGAGCCGCGGCTTGATGTAGCGGGCGGTGTTGACCGCGTCGTCCTCGGTGTAGAGCGGCGGCTCGGCGTGGCCGTGGCGGGCGTCGCGCTCGGCGTCCTCTTCCTGGATGCGGCCGGAGTCGGGCAGCATGATCGCGCAGAGCGCCGCCGTGGCCGGCGTGGCGAACATTGTGCCGCGCCAGCCGGCCTTGCCCAGCACGGGCAGGGCGCCGGAGTGGTCCAGGTGGGCGTGCGTGAGCAGCAGGGCGCCGGCGTGCAGCGTCTCGGTGTCGGGCGGCTGGCGGTTGCGATCGCGCAGCTCCTTGCCGCCCTGAAAGAGGCCGTAGTCGACCAGCACGCCGCGCCCATCGGGCAGCGCCAGCAGAAAGCGCGAGCCGGTGACCGTGCCCGCCGCGCCGTTGATCACGAACTCCAGCCGGCCGTGCGTCGTCATGCCGCCTCCCGCCGGGCGCTGAAGCGCCCCACGTGGGCGATGCTACCGCGAAGCCGGCTGACGGCGCACCTAACCCTGACGGCGCAGGCGCCGTCTATCCCTTCCAGACACGGGCAGGGCCTCCTGGAGCGCTCCAAAGGGCGTGCGAGGGCGGCGGGGTTGGGGGTGTCTTCGCGGGTGGCGCGGGTCGCCTCTGCCGGATTCGTGCTCAGCGCGGGCGGAACTTCTCGATGCGGTTGTTGCTTGTGTCCGCGACGTCGATGTCGCCGTGCGAGTCGACCGCGATGCCTCCGGGCTCGTGGAACCGGCCATCGCCGGTGCCGCGGCCCCCCCATTCTCCCAGGTAGTTGCCCTGGCTGTCGAACTTCACGACGCGGTTCTGGTACTCATCGCTGACATACACGTCGCCCGCTGCGTCCAGCGCGAGCCCAAGCGGGTATATGATCTGTCCTGAGCCGAATCCGACGCCGCCCCACGTCCGTACTACGCGGCCCTGCGCGTCCAGCACCACTACCCGGTCGTTGTCGGTATCTGCCACGTAGATCTTGCCCGCGCGGTCCACAGCGAGCGGCTGCGGGCTGTAGAACTCACCGGGACCACTGCCCGGCGATCCCCAGACGCCGCGCAGGCTGCCATCGGGCGCAAAGACCTGAATCCTGCCGGCATCAGGACCGCCATCGCCGATATAGACGGTGCCATTGTGCGCAATCGCCAGAGAGCCAGGCCAGCTGAATTGTCCTGGAGCGCTGCCCGTGCCGCGGCTCGGCCAGGCTCCAAGGAAGCGTCCGCTGCTGGTGAACTGCTGCATCCTGCCGCTGTCATCCATGACATCAATGATCCCGTTGGCATCGACCGCAATTCCGCCTGCCCTGCCCGGTGGGTGGCGGAACTCGAACTGCCCGTCCCCGGTACCGGAACTTCCCCAAGTGGTGAGCAGCTTCCCGTCGCGATCGAACTTGACGATGCGGTTCTTACTCACGTCCATCACGTAGAGGTTGTCTTGCGCGTCAAGCGCGAGCAAGGTAGGCGCAAAATCGGCCAGCCCGCCGTCGCTTTGCCAGACAAACACGGCCGGGCCGTTGCCATTGAGGCTTGAGGCCGGATCTGGCTGGTCGGGCGGCGACGGCGTGACGCTCGGTGCTGGCGTCGGAGCGGTCTCGGTCGGGGCGGTGCCGGCGGGCGCCCGCGCCGCGGCCGCAGGCTTTGCGGCCGGGGCGTGGGCGCGCCCGCCGCCCGGCGCAACGATCACGACGCCCACGCCGACGGCCACGGCGATCGCCACCACGGCCAGCGCGGCGAGCGCGAGGATGATCGCAATGGTGCGGGTGCGGCTGACCTTTTGCGCCTGCTGTTGCTCGCGCCACCATTGCGCCAGTTCGCTGCGGTCGGCGCAGCCGGTTTCGGCCAGCAGCTCGCTCACGTGCCATTTCACCGTCTCGAAGGAGAGACCGAGCCGCTCGGCGATGGCGGGGTTGGACTCGCCAGCGGCGATGCCATCCAGCACGCGCTGCTGTGCGGCCGACGGCTGCCAGACGGCTTTGGCCCGGTGATAGCCCATGCGCGTGCTCATCTGAAGCCTCCGACAAGCCACTTCGCGTGCTGGTGAGGCTCAGTATCACACCGCCGAAATCGTTGTCACCCCCCGATCGCCATCAGAGAGAACCTGTATACCGGTGGCCGCTACAGGCTGATCCAGCGCCCCTCGCGCACCGAGCGGGTGATGGCGTCGGCGACGCGCTGGTTGCGCACGCCGTCCTCGAACGAGGGCGTTGCCGGCTTCCCGTCCAGCGCCCAGCCGCAGAAGCACTCCGCCAGCGCCACGAAGGGCATCAGCCGCTCGTCCTTCGCCTCGGGCAGCAGGTCGCGGCGGTGGAACGCCTCCGGGATCGGCAGCGGCTGCATGGCCTGGTCGCCGGCACGGGCGCCGCGCAGGCTGCCGTCCGGCTCGATCGCCAGCGCGCCGCCGGAGCCGAGCGCCTGCACGCGCAGTCCCTCGCCGTAGGGCGTCGCGAAGCTGCTGGTGGCCGAGACCAGGGCGCCGCTCTGCAAGCGCGCGATGAAGGCGTAGGCGTCGTCGGAGGTCACGGGGCGGAAGCTGCCCGCTTGCGTGCGCCGGTCCGTGAGCCAGGTGTCGAGCTGGCCGCAGACGCCGGCGAACTCGCCGAACCACACCCGCACCGCGTCGATCACGTGCGAGCCGAGCGCGCCCAGCAGCCCGCCGCCCTGCGCCGCGTCCGACCACCACGTCCACGGCCGCTGTGCGAAGCCCGGGCCGCCGCCGAACTGCGTGATCGTCACCGTGCGCGGCTCGCCCAGCCAGCCCTCGCCCACGAGCTGGCCGAAGCAGGCGCGCGCCGGCACCCAGCGGAACTCGTGGTCCACCATCGCGGCCAGACCGGTGCGCTGCGCCTCCGCCAGCATCTCCTCGGCCTCGTCCTGGTTCATGGCGAACGGCTTCTCGCAGAGCACGTGCTTGCCGGCGCGCAGGGCGGCGAGCGTCATCTCGTGGTGCGTGTGCGGCGGAGACGTGATTGAGACGGCGTCCAGCCCGTCCAGCTCGAGCAAGGCGTCGTAGCTGGTGAAGGCGTGGGGAATGCCGAAGCGCGCGGCCGCGCCGCGGGCGTGCTCCTCGCTCCGCGCCATCACCGCGACGACTTCGGTGCGCGGGTACGCCTGAAACCCGGGAATCTGCACCGCCGTGCCGAAGCCGGTGCCCACCACGCCGATGCGGAGTTTCTGCGATGCCGGCTCAGCCATGCCCGTCCTCCGGCTGTGCCGCCGCGCTCGCAGATCGCACAATACGGCAGCGCCACGGCATGCGTAGCGTACGCCGTCCGCGGCGCCCGTGCGCCATTCGCAACCGGCGGACGTGCCGAGCCAGGGCCGGCGATCGCTCAGGCGAAGCTGTCCGGGAACTGGGCGATGATGCCCAGCGAGAGCATGTCGGCCATCTCCAAGATCTGCAGGTGGACGGCATCGTAGGCGGCGATGTCGGCCGCATAGTCACCCTGCAGGTGGGCCACGGCCTCCGCCAGCGTGTGGTCGAGATGGTCGTGCATCATCGTCTGCATGTCGGCCAGCGGCCAGTTCGCCGGGTTAGCGCCGTTTAGAAAGGCGGCGATCGCATCGGCGTTGGCATACCAGCGCGTCTTCGCGTCGGAGAGCGCCGCGTCGCCGCCGGCGATGGCGGCCGTCAGCAGGTCGGCGGCGGTGAGGATGTGATCCTTGAGCAGGCCCGTCAGCTCGCCGCCGGCGGTGTCGCCATAGAACGGCTTGATCGCATCGCCGATGTCGTCCTGGTTGCGCAGCAGCCGATCCGTCGTCGCCTGGAGGTCGGGCAGGCTGCCGGCGGCGCTGACGATGAACAGGCGCGTCCAGGTGATGTGGTCCTCCCACAGCTTGCGCATGGCGTTGCGGAAGGCGAGCTGGGCGGCGGTGACGCCGCTGCCGGCCGGCATCTGCGGGCTTTGCGCCCGCGCCGTGGCGCCGCGGCCGAGCACGACGGCGGCGCCGACGCCGACGCCCGACCACAGCGCGTGGCCGAGCACGCGCCGGCGCGAGAGCAGCGCGGGGCGGGAGGGAGATTCCGGGACGGGGGGCAGCATGGGTGGCCTCCTCAGGGTGAATCGGCAGCATTTCGTGGCGCTTCTCCCGCATCGGCGGGCGTTGTCGCCTGCCGGGCGCGGGTGCATTCACCGGTTTGTCGTCGGCAGGCGGCGGATTCCGTCGCGTGCGTGGCCTCACCCCTTGGCCCCCTCTCCAGGGCTTTCCATCGCGCGGAGCGCGATCTTCGATAGAGAGGGGGAAGCTGGGGAGTGAGGTGTTTGAAGGGGGGAGGGCCGCTCCTCTATTCCCTGTTCCCTGTTCCCTGTTCCCTCTTCCCTCTTCCGGCATTGCCCTGCCCGTGCGGCTGCGGGACACTGGCGTTGCGGCGGGCCGGCGAATACGCCTGGCATGGACGGCGAACGGGGCGGGGCACGGTGACCACGGGCACAATCAGCATCTCGCTCAAGCTCTTCGGCGACCTGCGCAAGTACGCGGGCAAGGTCGCGCCCGACGTGCTGCCCGTGGCGCTGCCCGCCGGCGCGACGGTGGCGGACCTGGCCGCGCGCCTCGGCATCAAGGCCGAGGACGAGATGATCGCCGGCGTCAATGGCGAGCAGGCCGAGGCCGCCACCGTGCTGCACGACGGCGACCAGGTGCTGCTGCTCAGCCCGATGGAAGGCGGCTGAGGCGCCATCGTTCTTTGGCCCCGCGGCCGCCGAGCGCACGTTGACGGGGAAGGAAAGCGGGCGTACGGTGGCCCCGCGGGCGGTTTGCCGGAGGGAGGGGACGCCATGGCGGCGCTGACGATGACGATCGAGCCGGTACGCGCCTTCAACGGGCTCGACGTGCTGGTGGCGCGAGACGAGGGGCTGTTCGCCGAGGAGGGCCTGGACCTGCGTATCGTCAAGTACGAGCCGGGCGTTGTCCGCTCCACCGCGGACGGCACGCTTAGCCAGCCGAAGACGATGCAGGGCCGCATGCAGGACCGCGGCGCCGCCGCGATGTTCCAGGGTTGAGAGTGCGGTAATAACCGCCGTGTTGCGGAAAGTGCGGTTGGGGCGTTGCAGGTCGGGCGGCGCTCGATGGTCGTCTGCGGGGCGCTGATCGTCGCGCCCGACTCCGATATCTACACGCCGCAGGAGCTGGCACACCGGCTGGTGGCGCTCGACTACGGCAACGGCACCGCCTACGCCGGGCTGCTGATGCTGGAAGGCGCCATGCCGCGCGAGGCGGTCACCACCCGCGCCGCCCCCGCGCATTCAGGCGAGCGCGTGGCCGGCGTGCTGCGCGGCGAGTTCGCGGCCACGGTCGTGCAGGAGCCGTGGATCACAGTCGCGGAGAAGGCCGGCTGCCGTATCGTCTCCTCCACCTTCTTCCACGGCACCTGGGTAGCGGACGCGAGCGTCAGCGCCGAGGCCTACGCCGCCTTCATACGCGCGATCACGCGGGCGGTGCGGCGCATCAAGGCCGACAAGCGGCGCTACGTCTCCTACTTCCTGCGCGACTTTCCCGACTCGCCCGAAGTGCAGGCGCTGCGCCCCGACGACTTCAACCTGGGCCGCATTCAACTGAAGGAGCCGGGGCCGATCCCGGAGCACGAGGCGCGCTGGGCCTGGGAGTGGATGGCCGGCTGGGGTCTGCTGCAGGGCGAATTCGCCCCCACGGAGCAGATCAACCGCCAACTCGAGACCGAAGCGCACGCCTGCGCCATCGCCGGCCTGAGCTGAGCGGCGTTCGGCCCTCACCCCCGTCCCCTCGCCCAATCCTGGGCGAGGGGCGATCGGGCGGTGCTGGAATCGGACTGCACCGGGTTAACCGTAAGTTGATCGGAACGCTCAGTGCAGGATCGCCCCTTCTCCCAATCCTAGGAGAAGGGGACGGGGATGAGGGCCGATGCTCGAACGCTCGCTGGTGATGATGGCCGAGTCGGTGCGCGACTGCGCCGAGCTGGCGCGGCAGGCGGAGGCCGCGGGCTTCACCGGCGCCTGGACCACCGAGTTCTATGACAAAGACGCCTTCGTGCGCATGGCGGCGATGGGCCTCGCCACAAGCCGCATCCGCGTCTGCAGCGGCATCGCCTATGCCTTCGTGCGCAATCCCGTGCTCACCGCCGCGGGCGTGGCCGACCTGGACGAGCTGCTGGGCGGGCGCGTGGTGCTCGGCCTGGGCACGGGCACGCGGCGCATGAACGAGTCCTGGTACGGCATTCCTTTCGCCCACCCGGCGCCGAAGATGCGCGAGACGGTGCAGCTTTTGCAGGCGCTGTGGGCGGCGCGGCGTGGACCGACGTTCCAGTTCGACGGCCGCTTCTACCAAGTCGCGCTGGAGAACTACCGCCTGGCGCAGCTTGTGCGCGAGCGCGTGCCGGTCTACGTCGCCGGCGTCAACACCGGCATGATCGGCGCCGCCGGCGAAGTGGCCGACGGGCTGGTGGGACATCCGCTCTACTCGCGCCGCTACCTTGCCGACGTCGTGCGGCCGGCGCTGCGCCGCGGCGAGCAGAAGGCCGGCCGGCAGGCGGGCGCCGCCAAAATCGCCGGCTACGTGATCACCGCGGTGCACGAGGACGGCGCGCGAGCGCGGCGCGAGGCGAAGCACCAGATCGCCTTCTACAGCACTGTGCGCACGTACGATCCGATCCTCGATCTGCACGGCTGGCAGCAGCCGGCGCAGCGCATCCGCGCGGCCTTCCACGCGCGCGACTGGCAGGCGATGGTGGAGGCCGTGCCGGACGAGATGGTGGAGCAGATCGCCGTGGCCGGCACGCCGGCCGAGTGCCGCGCCCAGCTGCAGCAGTGGGACGGCCTGATCGACGAGGCGTTGCTCTATTCGCCCACGTTCTTCCTGCCGCCCGAACGCGCGCTGGAGAACCACCAGGCGATCATCAACGCCTTCACCCAGCCGGTGGCAGCGCAATGAATGCGGGCGGCTGCACCGGGCCAATGCTCTTCGATCCCGAGGTGCGCGACATGTTCGCGGCGCTGATCGCGGAGATGCAGTCACGCTTCGCCGACACGCCGGCCGCTGAAGTCGAGCGCCGCGTGCAGGCCGAAACTGCGGCCGTCCGGCGGGCGTCGCGACAGGGCGGTAGGGCCATCGCGGCGCCTGGTAGCGTTCCCGATCGCAAGCCGCGTTTACTGGCTGCTTGGGGCTGAAGCGCGTAGCGGAGCGCGGAGTACCGCAGCTCACGGATGCCGCGGGCGGCTACTGCGGCAACTGGCCGCGCGCCGCGCTCACCCGCCGCACGCCCGAGGCGAGCAGGCCGGCGCCGAGGTCCACGCGGTCGGGCACGCTCTGCAAGAGGCCCGTGATCGTCTCGTTCATGCCGTCGCCGATGTCGGCCAGCGCCAGCACCAAATCGGCCTGCACCGTGGCGTACCGATCCGGCGCGTTCAGAATCTGCAGCGAGGCCAGGTCCTTGCTGACCGCCTGCGCGTCGCCACGCATATCGTTCCAGATCTCGTCGCCCGGCCGCGCCGGATCGGCCACGGCCACCGCGTCGGCGAAGTGAGCGATATGCGTCGCCACGTCGGTAAGCAGCGGATTGATGGCAACGATGTAGTTCAGCTCGTCGCTGGGCGTGCTGGCGCCGGGCAGCGGCGGCACGGGGCCGATGCCCGGCATCACCGCCGTGCGCGGCGGCGGCGGCGAGAACGGGTCCATGAACACATCGGCGTCGGTGTCGGCGTAGACCAGCGCCGCCTGTCCGGGCTGCACCAGGTCGGCCGGCTGGAAGCCCGACTGCGGATCGTACACCAGCGCCAGGTCGGCGCCGCGCACGGCGGCCGGCTTCGCGCCGGAGTTGCCCAGCGTGGCCCATTCACCGCCGTTCACATGCACCTGCGTCACGGCTTGCGGCACGCCGACGAGCAGCAGCGTCTGGCCGCTGGCGTAGAAGACCCAGTAGCCCTGGCCGTTCTGCGCCGTGCCCTCGCTGTTGGCGGCGTACTGCGGCTGGTCGCCGCCGAGGCTGTACAGCGGCTCGCCGTGCAGCGCCAGCCGCGCGCCCTGCGGCCCGGCGACGAGGTTCCAGCCGGGGGGGTAAATCTTCCAGAAGGCGACGGTTCCAGGCGCGGGGGCGGCGCGGAGCGCGGCAGGAGCCAGCGCCCCTCCCAGCAACGCGCACAGCAGCATCACGCCGGCGGCAAGCCAGCCGCGCCGGGCAAGACGAGGCGAGTGCGCGGAGGCGCGCTGCGGCATGATCACTCTCTCCCCATTCGGTCGCGACCAGTATATGCGGAAGCGCGACCGCGCCGCAGCGCTTAGGTCAACTCGCCGGCAGGCGGGCTCAACCCGGCAGCACCAGCAGCGGATTCACCGGCACGCCGTGCAAGCGCACCTCGAAGTGCAGGTGCGGCCCGGTGCTGAAACCCGTTGTGCCGGAGAGACCGATCGCGTCGCCCATGCGCACGCGCTGGCCCGGACGCAGGGCCGAGGGCACAACCATGTGCCCGTAGCGCGTCGTCACGCCGTTGCCGTGGTCGATGTCCACGTAATAGCCGTAGCTGCAGCAAGGGTCGCCGCCGGCGAAGGTGACCACGCCCGCCGCCATCGCCCGGATCGGCGTGCCGGTATTGACGCCGATGTCGATGCCGAGCGGGTGCGAGGGGCCGAAGAAGCTGGTGATTGGACCGGTGACGGGCCAGATCGCGACGGCGCCCGGCGGAATCACGATCGGCGCCGTTTGCGGCGGCTGCGGCGCAGAGCTGCCCCAGCCGCTCGGTGCGCCACCGGCGTTGGTTGTGGCCGCGCCCCAGCCCTGAGCCGCTGCCGGCGCAGCGGCCGGAGCGGCGCTCCCCGGCGCGCCGGCGGCGGCAAGCGCCGTGTTGAGCGCCTGGCGGACGTCGGCGGCGGTGGCCTGCTGGCTCTGCTGCGGCGCCACGCTCCCCGCCGCGTCGGGGTTGAACGGCGTCGGGGTGGTCGGCGCCTGCGGGTGCATCGGCGCGTCCGCCCCCTCGGCGGTGCGGGCAACCTGGCATACGGCCGAGACCAGCATCACGCTCAGCAGGATCACGCCGACGACCATGCCCACGCGGGTCACGACCACGCTCGAACCACCGCGCGCGGCCAGCTGGCGCCAGGGCCGCTCGTCCGCCGGTTGCTGCGCCGGCTGGCGCTGGATCAGCCGCTCCCACGGCCGCGCGGTCGCGGGATCGGGCCGCGGCGCCGTGGCCGGCTGCGCGGAGACGGCCAGCACGGCGCCGGCTGCCATGCCGGACAGCGCACCGACCTGTGAGAAACGGCCGAGGCGCACGGGCGAGATGCCGTTGTCTTCCATCCTGACGGCGGCATACTCGGTGGCGCTGCGGAAGGCATGCCGCGGTGCGGGTGAAGGGCGTTCGGGACCGCGCGCGATGCGCTGATGGCTGAGCGCGAGGTTCGTCAGACGGCGGGCCAGCAACTCGTTCGGAGAGAGCGCTCGTCCCCTCGGCCGTTCCTCATCGATGCCCTCGGGGGCGATCATTCCCGGCACGCTCATCGCTTCTTGCACCCTGCGCGGACCGCGGACTGCAGACCCAACCAGCCGCCGGCTGCGGTCTGGCGCCCGGTACCCGTCGAATCGGCGCCCTCCCTGCTGGTCATAACGGCGAACCGCGCCCGGCCCTGCCTCAACCGCCGAACCCGCTGTTCATCAGGCTGATCGCCGCCGGGCCGAGAATCACGATGAACATCGAGGGGAAGATGAACAGCGCCAGCACGATGATGATCTTCACCGGCGCCTTGTAGGCCTGCTGCTCCGCCCGCTGCTTGCGCGCCACGCGCAACGCCTCCGACTGCACGCGCAGCACCTGGCCCAGGGACACGCCCATCATCTCGGCCTGGATGATCGCGCTGGTGAACGACTGGATCTCCGGCAGCCCCACGCGCGAGGCAAGCTGCGTCAGCGCATCGCGGCGGGTGCCACCCATCGCCATCGTGCGCAGCACGATGCGCAACTCTTCGGCCAGCGGCTCCTTGGCCTTCTCGGCCACGCGGGCGACCGCGGCGTCGATGCCGAGGCCGGCTTCAACGCAGGTGGTCAGCAGATCCATCGCGTCGGGCAGGCTGAGCAGGATCTTTTTGCGCCGGGCCCTGGCACGGCTGCGCAGCACCATCAGCGGCACGTAGCCGCCGAGGCCGACCAACGCGAGCGGCAGCAGCGCGGCCTCGCCCTGCGGCAAGCCGCCGCTGACCACGAGGTAGAGCGCGACCGGACCAAGGGCCACGCCGGCCCAAATGGCGGCCACCGTTTCCGGCGGCGCCTGTATACCCGTCTGCACGAGCAGGGCCGCCAGCTTGTCCAGCATGCTGCTGGGCATCACCTGCCGCAGCCTGCCGCGCAGCAACATCCCGCGCGAGGGGCCATCGTCGTCGCTGCCGCGATAGGTCGCGGCCTCTATCCGGCCGGCCACCAGCGAATCGAGGCGGCGCTGGGTGGCCGGCGCCGAACCGACCAGAACCGCGAACAGGAACGTGCCGACCGCAATGGCGGCGCAAAACGCGGCGATCATCACCATGGCGCTACACCTTGATGTTTACGATGCGGCGGATCATGAAGAAGCCGATGGCCTGGAGCGTGCCGCCGGCGGCCAACAGCATGCGCCCGAGCGTCGTCGAGAACATCGGCGCCAGGTACTGGTGGTTCATGATGTTGAAGCCGAACAGCAGCAGCAGGGGCAGGCCGCCCACCAGGTAGCCGCTGAACTGCTGCTGCACCGTCAGGGTCTTGATCTCGCCCTTGATGCGAATCCGCTCGCGCATCACGTGCGAGACGTTCTCCAGCATCTCCGCCAGGTTGCCGCCCGTGGTGCGCTGCACGAGGATGCCGGTGATGACGATATCCAGGTCTTCGCTCTTCATGCGCTGGTTCAGCGCGTCGAACGCGTCGTCCGGGGAAGCGCCGATGCGCACATCGCGCAGCAGGTGGCGGAACTCTTCGGAGATTGGCGGCTTGAGCGCGGTGGCGACCTGGTCGATCGCCTGCATCAGGCCGACGCCGGCCTTGAGCGCGTTCGCCATCATCGTCAGGCCATCAACGAGCTGTTTGACGAACTGGTCCTTGCGCCGCTTCACCGCGAAGCGCAGCAGGACGTAGGGCACGACCAGGCCGACGAGCCCCAGGACGATCGCGATCGGCCTCAGCAGGAACTCGCCCACGAAGAAGAAGACCACGCCGGCGCTGCCGGAGATCGCGAGGAACTCCGGCACGCGCAGCTTCCAGCCGGCACGTTCGATCAGGTCGCCGAGTTGCTGCATGGAGCGGACGCCGGACAGCGCCCTGGCCGCGCTGCTCTTGCCGAAGCGGCTGCTGCCCCTGAGCGCGACGCCCTGCACCTCGTCGGTGGCGACCACCTCCACGCCGCTGGCGCGGCCGAGGCGCCGGTCCACCACCTGCTGCAGCTCTTTGCGGCGGCTGCTGAGGCCCAGAACCAGCGCCGTGACCGCCACGAACACCGCGATCGCCGCGAACCCTGCCATCGTGCGCTCCCCCTAGCGATCCCAGCGGCCGTCGCCCGCGAACATCGACGCCGGGATATCGAGCCCCGCGAGCGAGAACTCGTCGGCGAACGTCGGGCGAATGCCGGTGGATTTCATGCGGCCGCGGACCTTGCCCTCGCTGTCGATACCCTCGTGCTCGAAATGGAAGATGTCTTGCAGGGTCAGCGTCTGGCCCTCGAGGCCGGTCACTTCGGTGATGTGCGTCACCTTGCGGCTGCCGTCGCTGAAGCGCGTCTGCTGGATGATCAGGTGAATAGCGGAGGCGATCTGCTCGCGGATCACGCGCAGCGGCAACTCCATGCCCGTCATCATCACCAGGCTCTCCATGCGGGCGGCGGCGTCACGCGGGCTGTTGGCATGGATTGTGCTGATCGAACCTTCGTGGCCCGTGTTCATCGCCTGGAGCATGTCGAAGGTTTCGCCGCCGCGCACCTCGCCGATGATGATGCGGTCCGGCCGCATACGCAGGGCGTTGCGCACCAAATCGCGCTGGGTGACTTCGCCGCGGCCCTCGATGCTGGCCGGCCGCGCCTCCAGCGTGACGACGTGCGGCTGCTGCAGGCGCAGCTCGGTCGGGTCCTCGATCGTCACCAGCCGCTCGTAGTCCGGAATGGCGCCGGAGAGCGCGTTCAAGAGCGTCGTCTTACCGGAGCCGGTGCCGCCGGAGACGATGATGTTGCGCTTGATGTGCACGCAGGCGCGCATGAAGGTGACGGCCTCGGGCGCGATCGAGCCGAAGCCCATCAGGTCTTCGAGCGTCAGCTTGTCTTTTTTGAATTTGCGGATGGTGATGCAGGGGCTCTTGGGCGCCACCGGCGGGATGATGATGTTGACGCGCGAGCCGTCGGGCAAGCGGGCGTCCACCATCGGCGAGGATTCGTCCACGCGCCGGCCGACGCGCGAGACGATGCGCTCGGCGATGCGCATGATGTGGGCGTTGTCGCGGAAACGCACGTTGGCGCGGTGAATGCGGCCGGCGCGCTCGAAGAAGATCTCGTCGGCCGCGTTGATCATCACCTCCGAGATGCTGGGGTCGCGGATCATGTTCTCGATCGGGCCGAGGCCGAGCACTTCGTCGGTGACGGCAGCGATCACCTCATCGCGGGCCAGGCCGTAGACCTCCGGCATCTCCTGCGTCAGCAACTGCCGCGCGGCCTGCGCCACCGCCGTGCGCGCCTCGTCTTCGCTCATGCGGTCGAGCCGCGAGGCTTCCAGCTCCTGGATCAGGCGGCGGTGCACCCGCGTCTTCGCCTCTTCTAGGCCGGCTATCTGCGGCGAGACGCGCGGCTCCTCCGTCATGGCGACCGTCTCGCCCGGCTCCGGCGTCTCCGGCGCCAGCGGGCGGCGAATGCGCTGCGGGGAGGGCGGCGCCTGTTCGCGGCCGCGGCCCAGCCAGCGCGCCGCCAGCAGCGCCGGCCGTTCCGTGCCGCTGGCCGCCTGCGCCGCCTCGCTCTGGCTGGCGTCGTCGTGCGGCTCCTCGGGCGGTGGCGGCTCCGGCGAGCCGTCGTTGGACGCGAAATGCCTGCGGATGTCGATGCCCATCGCTGTTCGCTCTGCCTTATCTGGGGTGAATCGTCGTGGCGGGGGTGTGCGCACCCGGACGACGCCCTGCACCGCCGGGGGCCGGCGCCGCTACTGCTGCTAATCGGACCGCGAGCCGCCCCGGCTCAGGCCGTGACGGCTCGGCGGATCGCGCTGTCAGTTAAGGAAAGGTAACAGCCGCCCCAGCAGGCTCTTCGCCGGCTTCTGTGCTTTCGCCGGGCCGCCGCCGCCGAGCAGCGTCGCCAGGTGCGTGAGGTTCGCCGCCGCGCGCGACTTCGGCCGCCACATCACCAGTGGCTGCCCCACCTGCGTGCTCTTCGAGACCATGTCGTCGTAGGGGATCGACCAGAAGATGCGGTAATCCAGCGTGCGCGAGATGTCGGACTCTTTGACGCTGTTCGCCAGGTTGGAGTGGTTGACGGTGAGCCGCACCTTCTCTTCGGGGAAGGACCAGGAGCGCAGCATGTTGAGGCAGAGCGAGGTGTCCTTGATGCTGGCCATGTCCATGCTGGTGACGAGCAGCACGACGGTGGCCAGATCCAGCGCCAGGGCCACCGTCTCGTTGAAGGCGCCCGGCGTATCCAGGATGACGTAGTCGTGCGTTTGCGCCAGCAGGTGCACGACGCGCTCGATCTGGCCCAGGTCGATCGCGTCCCAGTCGGCCGGGTTCATCGACGCCGGCAGCAGGGAGACGCCCGAGGGGTGGCGCGTCAGATAGCGGCGGATCGAGGTGCGGTCGAGCTTGTCGATGTCGCGCGCCGCGTCGGCCAGGCTCGTCTCCGAGCTGGCGTCCAGCATGATCGCCACGTCGCCGAAGCGGGTGTCGAAGTCGACCAGGGCGACGGAGGCGCGGCCCTGAGTGGCCAGCGCCACCGCCAGGTTGGTCGAGATCGTCGTCTTGCCGATGCCGCCCTTGGCGCCAAACACGGTGATCACCATGCCGGCCGCGGCGGGCGCGGCGGCGCTGGACGCGGGCACGGTGCCCGCGGCGGGCGCCACCCCGGCGGCGACCGTGGCGCCGCTGCGCTCGATCACCGCCTGGATCGCCTCGCCGACGGTGCGGCCGTTGAGCGGGGCGACGAGATAGTCGCTGGCGCCGGCGATCATCGCGCGGCGCACGGCGGGGCCGTCGTCGACCGTCGAATAGACGATCACCGGCATGTCCGGGTGCGAAGCGGCGATCGCCTCCAGCGTCTGCAGGCCGCGCTCGACCGGATGCTCGAGGCCGAGCAGCACGGCGTCGGGCAGCGTTTCCTGGATCAGCGTGAGGCCCTCCACGCCGTGCCCGCCCTCCATCAGCACGGAGAGGTTGGCGAGCGTGAGCGTACGGTGCACCTCGGCGCGGTTCTCCAGGTTGGGGTCCAGAATGACGACACTTGGCTTTTTGCTCATCGATCGCTCTCCGGGTCCGCGGCTCTCCAGATCGTTCCCGCGCGTTGGCGTCCTGGCAGCAGCTGTGAAACGGCTCTCACCCGCAACGGCCCGCGGTGAGACGCACTCACCGCAGGAACTACACGCATCACCGGACTCCCACAGACATCAATCGGCAGTCCGCTGCCGCCACTGCAGGGGTTGACGGAATACTGCTGCGCGCGATGTCTGCTCACCGCAACGCCCCACGGCGACAGGCATCGGCCCGACGGCCGCTTGCTGCAGCCTTCAGGCCGTCCGCATCCCCGTGCGGTCACGAGCTGCCCGGTCGCACCACAGGCGTCTGCCGGGCGTCACGCTCCAGCTGGACGTGGCGGCCGAAGGAGTGCGGCCGGCGCCGCCGGCACACACCCCCGGCCGTCGCGCCTAGAAGGAGCCAGCCATATTGTTCAGGGCGCTGCTGATGCCGCCGCCCAACAGCGTCAGCGCGGCAACACACACCAGAGCGACCAGCACGAGGATCAGCGAGTACTCGGCCAGCCCCTGGCCGCGTTCATCGCCCTGCCCCCGCTGCGCCGCCCGCAGTCCCTGTATGAAGAAGCGACCGAAAATCGACATGAAGAGTATCCCTTCCTGCTGCTGTGCGAGCAGGCGGTGAAACTGGGCGGCGTCCTGGCCGCCGTGGCCAGGACGCCGCCGGCGAACCGATCTAAATGCTGCCGGCGACGCTGTTCAGCACGTTGCTGATGTTGCCGCCCAGCAGCGTCAGGGCGGCGACGCAAACGACGGCGATCAGCGCGAGGATCAGGCCGTACTCGGCCAGCCCCTGGCCCGCTTCACTCTTCGTGCTGTAGACAGCGCCCACGAACTGCATGAACACGCGGTCGATGATCGACATCGTTTGGTCTCCTCTCTCCGAACGAGGGCGGCGTCCCGTCGGCGAGACGCCGCCCTTATCCTTCTGCCGCCGGTAGCTACAGGCTGCCGGCGATGCTGCCGAGCGTCTTGCTGATTCCGCCCTTGAGCGCGGCCAGCGAGGCCACACACAGCAGCGCGACCAGGGCGACGATCAGGGCGAACTCGGCCAGGCTCTGGCCCTCTTCGCCCCGCTCCGCGGCAAGTCCACAAGCCAGCTGCACCCACGCGCGGTCGAAAATCGCCATGCAGGAGATCCTCTTCATCGGCGTTTGCTGGGGGCAGCCGGCTGCGGTGCGCCGCACGTCTTAGATGCTGCCGGCGACACTGCTCAGCACGCCGCTGACCTTGTTGCCCAGCAGCGTCAGGGCGGCGACGCAGACGACGGCGATCAGCGCGAGGATCAGGCCGTACTCGGCCAGCCCCTGGCCCTCTTCGTCCTTGCGGCTGGAAACGGCGGTCAGGAACTGCACGAACACGCGGTCGATGATCGACATTTGATGGGTCTCCTCATCAGTTTGTGGGGATTGAGCTGAACGCTTGGTGGATCGTTGGGTTGTCAGGGCAGGGCGTGTTGTGGTCTTCGTACTGAGCGCGTCCCCCCTCGCTTCAAACTCGGCAGCGTAAGGCCGCTGCCGGCTCCGGTACCCGACAGCGGCCGCATCGCAGACCCGATCGCTGCGCCTTCGGCAGCCCGGCTGCCTGTGCCGCTCCGGCGAAGCTGTGCCGCACGGATCGGCCGAAGGCCCGTGGCATTGCGCCCCCGCCTCTCGACGGGTTTGCCCTTGTCGGGGGCATATCGGCCGGCGGCTCTCGCCGGCATGGCCCGGAACGGCTGTCCGGTTACTGAAGCTATCGAGACGGTTCGCGCAGGAGATAAGGGGACTTGACGATTTATTGCAGCGTCATTACTGTTCCGTTACTGGCCGCGCCGCCCGCGGGGTCCGTGGCGATCGCGCGCCGGGGCCGTCATGCTGTCTCGGCAGGCGCAGCCGGGCGATCCGGCGGCGCGCTGCACCTGGCGCGGAGCTGGGAACGAAGAAGCCGCGCTCGGCGCGGCTTCACCTTTTGGCCCGAACCTTCACGAGCAAGGAGCGGCGGGAGCGACGGCTCCGCGTCAAGCTTCGGCGCAGCGCACCGCACCCGTGGCGAGCAGCGCACCGATCTCTTCTTCCGAAAAGCCGGCCTCGCAGAGGATCTCGCGCGAATGCTCGCCGGGCACGAGCGGCGCGTGGCGGCGAATGCTGGCCGGGCTGCCTTCCAGCGTGGCCACGAGGCCGGGCGCCTTCACCGTGCCCTGCGGGTGCTCGTAGACGGCGACGTAGCCGTTGGCCAGCGCCTGCTCGTCCTCGGCGATCATCGTGTAGTCCTGGGCGATCGTGCAGGGGCAGTCGTTGGCGCGGAGCTGCTCGATCCACTCGGCGGCGGGGCGCTGGATCACGGTCGCGTCGATGATCTCCACCAGCTCGCCGTGGTTCTTGCCGCGCCCCTGCGGTGTGGCGAAGCGCGGGTCGTCAATCAGCTCGTCCAGCCCCAGGCCGCGGGCGAAGTTTGGCCACTTGCTCTTCTCCAGGAAGCCGAAGGCGATCCAGAGGCCGTCGCCGCAGAGGGCGCGGTGCGAGAGCACGGCGGAGGACTGGCCGGGCGGGCGCAGCGGCGCGTGGTGCAGCGCCTGCACGAAATGGATGCCCTGCAGCGCGATCTGGCTGCCGTAGAGCGAGACATCGACCTTCTGCCCGCGGCCGGTGCGCAGCCGGTGTACGAGTGCGGCGAGCATGCCGTGCGCGAACATCATGCCGCCCACCTGGTCGGCGCTGCCGGGCTGGGCCGGCCGCGGCGTGTCATCGTTGTGGCCGAAGGCCTTGTTGAAGCGGCGGTTGAACATCATCATGCCGCCGGCCGCCTGCGCGATCGTGTCATAGCCCGGATCGTGCCCACGCGGCCCGCGCGGGCCGAACATGCTGGCCGAGGCGAAGATCAGCGCCGGGTTCTCCTTGGAGAGTTCCTCGTAGCTCAGCCCCAGCTTCTCCATCGTGCCGGGGCGGAAGTTCTCGGAGACGATATCGGCGCGGCGAGCCAGCCGCTTCACCAGGTCGCGCCCCTCGGGCAGGCGCAGATCGATGCAGATGCTGCGCTTGTTGCGGTTGAGCGACTCGAAGTACGAGGAGAAGCCGTCGACGTGGTTGCCCAGCGTGCGGCCGGGATCGCCGCCGGGCTGCTCGACCTTGATCACGTCGGCGCCCAGGTCCGCCAGCAGCAGCGAGCCGAACGTCCCCTGCTGAAAGCGGGTGAAGTCGAGGATCGTGATGCCGGCGAGCGGGCCGGTCGCTTCGGATACGGGTTCGGTCATGAGGCGCCTCCGTGACTAGGAAATGGGAGCGAGAAGATAGGAAATCGGAACCTGGGGACGTGCGTCTCGTTCCTGTTTTCTATTTCCTCGTTCCTATTTCCTCCCTAATACCCCATGAGCGCGCTGGCGCGGGCGCCCGCCGTCGGGATCGGCCAGACGGCGTTCGGATCGACCGAGACATCGACCAGCGCCGGACGGCCGGCGGCGAAGGCGCGGCGCAGCGCCGGCCCGACCTCGTGCGGCTGCTCGACGTGCTCGCTGTAGCCGCCGAACGCCTCCATGATCTTGTCGTAGCGGGCGCTCGGCGTGTACATCGCCACGCGCTCCGGGTGCGGCTCGTGGAACATGCGCTTCTCCAGCACGCCGCCCATGATCCCCTGGTTGTTATCCACCAGGAAGACCACGTCGGCGCCGGTGCGCACCGCGGTCTCGATCTCCATGCCGTTGAAGCCGAAGGCGCAGTCGCCGTTCGCCGAAAGCACGGGCGCCCGCGGCCGCGCCAGCTTGGCGCCGATGGCGAAGGGCACGCCCACGCCCATGCAGCCGTTGGAGCCGGAGTTGAGCCGGCTGGCGGGCGTGTAGCTCTGCAGCACCTGGCGGCCGGTCGCCAGGATCACCTGCCCGTCCACGGTGATGATCGCGTCGCGCGGCAGCACGTCGCGCGCCTCTTTAAGCAGGCGGTGCGGCGTCATCGGCGTCATGTCCGAGTTCAGCAGGTTGTCCACGGCCTGCTCGTTCTTACCGCGCGCCTCGCGCAGGTCGGAGAGCCAGGCGCCCTCGGCGCGGCGCTCGGCGAGGCCGGCGGCGCGGCCTTCCAGCGCGGTGTTGAGCTGGCGCAGCGCGGCGCCCGCGTCGGCGACGATGCCGACCTCCGGCTCGCGGTTGTGGCCGATCTCGGCCGGGTCGATGTCGATCTGCACGATCTTCGCATCGGGCGCCAGGCCGCGGCCCATGCCGAACATCCAGTTCAGCCGCGCGCCCAGCACCAGCACCACGTCGGCGCCGCGCATCGCCGTGCCGCGGGCGGCGCTCATGTTCAATGGATGGTCGTCGGGCAGGAAGCCGCGACCCATGGGCGAGGGCAGGAAGGGCAGGTGCACCGTCTCCACCAGCTCGCGCAGCTCGCGGTAGGGCTGCGACCAGCGCACGCCCTTGCCCAGCAGCAGCACGGGGCGCTCGGCCTCGGCCAGCAGGTCGGCGGCGCGCTCGATCGCGACGGGGTCGGCGGCGGGCGGCGGCGGCAGCTTCACGGCAGGAAAGAAGCGGACGTTCTCCTCGTCGAGCTTCGTCTGCAGCACGTCGGCGGGCAGGTCGAGATAGACGGGGCCGGGGCGGCCAGACATCATCTCGCGCATCGCCAGCGCGATCAGTTCGGGCAGGCGGGCGGCGCTGTCGGCCTGGCCGACCCATTTGCAGACGGGCCGCATCATCGTGACCGAGTCAGTTTCCTGGAAGGCGCCGCGGCCGCGCTGCCGCAGGGCGCTGGAGCCGCCGAGTATGAGCACGGGCCAGCAGTTGTCGCGGGCGACGTGCGCGCCGGTGATGCCGTTGGTCACGGCCGGGCCGGAGGCGAGGATCGCCACGCCGGGGTCGCCGCCGACGTACTGGTAGGCCTGGGCCATGAGCACGGCGGCCTGCTCGTGGCGGCAGCCGATCGGGCGGATGCCGAGGTCGCCGCAGGCCCCGACCGTTTCGATCACCGGCCCGCCGACGACGGTGAAGATCATCTCCACGCCCTGGTCTTTGAGCGCCCGCGCCACGATCTGGCTGCCCTCGATCTCGGCCATCTTCTGTTCTCCTCGCTTCGCCTGCCGCGCCCTGCCCGCGCGCACCCGGTCGAGCGGGGCGGTCTGACGATCGGGATGAAGATAGCACGCAACGCGGATTGCGGGGGAAGCGCGGCGCCCATCGCGACGCGGAGACCGCCTCACTGCCGTCCGTACGCCCTGGCCCTTCGTCCTACGCGCTTTGACGCGGAATCAGGGGCAGCAGCAGGTGCGAAGGGTGGTCGGCGTCGTGGTAGATCGTTTGCACGGCGGGGCGCCACTCGCGCGCCGTGGCCGCCGGCTCGCCCGTGTTCGGGTTGCGGTCGTAGCGCGGGAAGTTGCTGCTGGAAACCTCCACGCGGACCTGGTGGCCGGGCTGGAAGCGGTTGCTCGTCATCAGCAGGTCGATGCGCAGCTCGTACGGCCTGCCCGGCTCCAGCAGCGCCGGGCGCTCGCCGCCGTCGCGGTAGCGGGCGCGCAGGATGCCGTCGCAGAGGTTGCGGGCGCGGCCGTCCGGCGCCACGTCCACCAGCTTGGCGGTGAAATCCGTGTCCGGCGCCGAACTCCCGGCCCAGAGTACGAGCTGCACGGGCCCCGTCACCTCCAGCGCCTCGCGCAGCGGCGCCGAGGTGTAGACGAGCACGTCGGTGCGGCGCTCGGCGGGGCGCTGGTCCCAGACGCCGGCGGCGCCGACCGTGGGCACAGGGTTGAGCGGGTTGTAGAGGAAGACGTCGGGCTGCTCGCCCGCCGGCGCCTCCTGGCCGAGCCGGCCGTCGCCGTCGAGCGCGTTGGCGCGTCCGGCGCTGTGCAGGTAGAAGGGCGTGTAGCGCGTGCGCGCCAGCGGCCACTCCTGCTCGTCGCGCCAGCCCTCGTTCATCACGTAGAGGCGCACCGGCGGCTCGTCCAGCAGGCCCGTATCCGCGTCGCGCAGCCAGTGGTCGAACCAGCGCAGTTGCAGGTCGTCCATCTGCACGGCGGCGCCGTAGCCCCAGTTCGTCTCGCCCGCCTGCGTGATCGAGGGCGAGTTGTGCGTCCAGGGGCCGATTACGAGTTTTTGGCCGCGCCGCGCCTGCTCGGTTTTCGCGTGCTGGCGCAGGCCGGCGAAGTTGCGCGGCGGCCCGGCCAGGAAGAGGTCGTACCAGCCGCCGAAGTTGAAGGCCGGCACGGCGATCTGCTCGTGGTGTGCGCTGATGCTGCACGAGCGCCAGAAGGCGTCGTCGTCCGGGTGTTGCAACCATTCATAGAAGTAGGGCGCCAACCCCTCGCGGCCAAGCAGCGGCAGCTCGGCCAGCGGCAGGTGCGAGAGCGTGCGCCGCAGCCGTTCCAGCGCCTGCATGAAGCGTGCCTCTTCGCCGCGTCGCTCCTCGGGCGCAAGGCCCAGCCGAGCGAGGTGCGGCAGGGCGAGGAACTGCGCCGCCCAGGCGGCGGTGAAGGAGAGGTTGAAGGCGCCGCCGAGGTAGATCCAGCCGTCGTGATAGTCCGCGGCGGTGAGCGCGGGGAAGATCGCCTGCAGGTGCGGCGGCGTCGAGATCGCGGCCAGCCACTGCGTGGCGCCGACGTAGGAGATGCCGTACATACCGACGCGGCCGTTCGACCAGCCCTGCGCCGCGCACCATTCGACCGTGTCGTAGCCGTCGGGAATCTCGCAGTGAAAGGGCTGCCATTCACCGTCCGAGGCGTAGCGGCCGCGGCAGTCCTGGATCACCACGGCGTAGCCGGCCTCGACGGCGCGCAGCGGATCGAGCATGCTGGAAGCGAGCTGGCCGCGGCTCTTGTCGTAGGCGGTGCGTTGCAGCAGCACGGGGCGCTGGCCGCCGTCCGCCGGGCGGTAGACATCGGCCAGCAGGCGCACGCCGTCGCGCATCTCCACCGGCACGTTGCGCTCGACAAGAATGCCGGCCATCGCTCGCTCCCGCGGTCGCCGCTCGCGGCCGCCGACATGCAAATCGCAGGTATCTTGCTCGCTGCCCTGAGCAAATGCAAGGACCAACGCCGGCGAGGTGACGATTGAGCGTTGAAACGAACGACGGGCCGCGGCGCACGGCCACGCGCTGGATCGAGGACCGGGCGGAACCGAGCGCCCACCGGCAGGCGCTGCACCGCGTGGCCGACGAGCTGCGCACGGTCACGGCGCTGCTGAGTGAGACGGCCGCGCCGCGCGAGCTGCTGGAGGAGCTGGCCGAGGAGGCGGCACGGCTGCGCGAGCGGCTGGCCGCGGCGCCGGGCGGCCGCATGCGCACACGCTACCGCCTTGATGAGAACGGGGGCGACGAGCAGCGCCGCTTCCTCGACACCAGCCCGCTGATCGGGCGCGCCAACCCGGTGGCGCCGCCGCTGCGCCTCTCGCTCGACGGTGAGACGGTACGCGGCGTCTGCGTCTTCAGCCGCGCCTACGAGGGGCCGCCGGGCTGCGTGCATGGCGGCTTCATCGCCGCCGCCTTCGACGAGGTGCTGGGCGCGACGCAGGCGCTGACGGCGCGGCCGGGTATGACGGGGCGGCTGACGGTGCGCTACCGGCGCCCCGTGCCGCTCCTGCGCGAAGCCGTCTTCGCCGGCTGGCTGACGCGGGTGGAGGGGCGCAAGATCCTGACCGAGGCGACGCTCACGGTCGACGGCGTGCTGCACGCGCAGGCGGAGGGGCTGTTCGTCTCCGTCGACCCAGCGCGGCTGCGCGGTGAAGCGGCCAGGCGAAACCAGGGTTAGGCGCCCCGCATGGCCGCCGCGCACGAACGCGGCTGCCGCCCCGATGCGCCCGCGCTGTTGAGAGCCGATTTCAGCGCGGCCCGCTGCCCGTGGGCGCTGCGGTACCATCCAGCCAGGCGCGGATCTCGGCGGCGTGCTCTTCGTAGTGCTCGTAGGTGTCGCTCGCGATCTGCTCCCAGAGAGGGCCGCCGGGCTCGCCGAGGCGAACGGTGCCGTTCAACTCCGCCTCGCCCAGCGCCGACACCGTGGCCAGCAGCTCGGCGTAAACCTGGCGATGCGCGGCCAGCGTTTCGGCGGGCGTGCGCACACGCGCCGCCGCCACCGATTCCGCGTTGACGCGGTGCATCTCCGGCTCACTGAGGGGCGCGGGCTGCTCGGCAGCAGACAGGCCCAGCCGCCAGAGCAGGCGCTGTTCCCAGAAGCAGACATGGTCGAGCAGATCGCGCACCGACCAGTCGCCGGTGACGCCGGGCTCGCTGAGACGGGCGGTGTCCACCGCGGCCAGTGCCGCCTCAAGTTCGGCGTGCGCTTCCTGCAACCGCACGAGCAGGGTGGAACGGTCCATGCGATCGGGCATCGGCTGCACCCCTTTTGCCTGCGGCCGCGCCGGTGGCCACACGAGCAGCTCGTACGGATGTGCGGTGAGCGCGGCCATCGCTACCTCCCGTCGCCGGGAATGGCGCGGCGGCTCGCAACGTGCACCGGCCGCTCTCCAGAAATGGCGCCGTTCGCGCCGCGCAGCCTTTGCCAAAAGCGCAGGCGCCGGGAGCCGGCCCCAGGGTGTTCGCCGGCCAGCTGGGCGCGCCAGAGCCGGCGTCGATCGGCCTGATTTCGCTCCAGGTCGCGCACCATTTTCCAGACTTCCAACTCGGGCATCACGGCCTCCGTTCCTAACCACTGTATGCCATACAGTAGTGTTGGTCCACGATCCAGTTTAGCACACATGTTCTGAGCAGGCACGACGTATTCTGCCGGTTTTCGTGCAAATCACCAGATCGCATAGGCGGCTTGTCCAATAACCAGTAACGGGCGTATTGTGGTGTTGTAACGCGCGTTCTGTGCGCGGCAGAGAAAGTCGTATCTCCATGGCAAGCCGGCCGCCCGCGCCGGGCGAACTCGCGCTGGTGCAGGCCCTCGTCAACACGCTGGACATCGAAACGGGGCACGACGATCTGCGTAACGCGGCCGCCCTGCGCGACTGGCTCGCCGGCCGCGGGCTGCTCGAAGCCCCGGCCGAGCTTGCCCCCGCGGACCTGCGCCGGGCGCTGGCGCTGCGCGAGGGGCTGCGCGAGCTGCTCGCGGCCAACCACCGCGGGCAGGGAATGCCGCCCACGCAGTCGATCGCCGCGCTGAACGCGCTGGCGAGCGCGGCGCCGCTGCGTCTGCGCTTCTCCGCCGAGGGCACGGCGGCGCTGACCGGGGCGCGCGGCGGCTTGCCTGGCGCCGTGGCGCGGCTGCTGGGCATCGTCTGGACGGCGATGGTGGACGGCACCTGGCGGCGGCTGAAGATCTGCCGCGCCGATCGCTGCCGCTGGGCCTTCTACGACGCCTCGAAGAACCGCTCCGGCGCCTGGTGCGCGATGTCGGTCTGCGGCAACCGCACCAAGGTGCGCGGCTACCAGCAGCGCCGGCGCACAGAGGCTGCGGAGCGCACGGCCAGCAGCTGAGCGACGTGAAGCGCCGCTAGCGCCGGCCGCGCAGGCGCGGGTCCCAGATATCGCGCAGGGCGTCGCCCAGCAGGTTGGCGCCCAGCACGGCGAGGCTGATCGCGAGGCCGGGGAAGACCACCAGGTTCCAGTGACCCAGCCGCGCAAAGGTGAGGTTGGCGCCGCTCAGGTCGATGCCCCAGCTCGGCGTGCCCGGCGCCACACCCAGACCCAGGAAGGCGAGCCCCGACTCGGCCAGGATCGCCGCGCCCAGCCCGCTGCTGATCAGCACCACGGTGAGCGGCAGCACGTTGGGCACCACGTGGCGAAAGAAGACGCGCCGCTCACTGCAACCCAGCGCCCGCGCCGCATCGACGTAGGTGCTGTGCCGCTCCACGATCGTGGCCGCGCGCAGCACGCGCGAGCCGCCGAACAGCCCGCCCACGGCCAGCGCCAGCACGATCGTCTTCGGCCCGCGGCCGAAGGCGGTGATCAGCATCAGGTAGAGGATCAGGCCAGGGAAGGCGGCGAACGCCTCACCCGAGCGCTGCAGCAGGTAGTCGAGCCAGCGGCCGTAGAAGCCGGAGAGAATGCCGATAAACGACCCGAGCGAGCCGCCGATCAGCACCGCCGTGCCGGAGATCGTCAGCGTGGTGCGCGCCCCGGCCAGCACGCGGCTGAACAGGTCCTCGCCCAGGTTGTTGAGCCCGAACGGGTGCGCGGGCGAAAGTCCACCCAGCGGCGAGCCGGCGCGCAGTCCGCGTGGGTCGTAGGGCGCCAGTGCCGGGCCGAAGAGGCCGAGCACGATGAAGCCGATCAGCATCAGCAGCCCGAAGACGCCGAGTGGATAGCCGCGCAGCAGCCGCCCGACGCGGCGCAAGAGGCCCGGTTGCTGCCAGGCGCCGCCGCCCCACGCCAGCTCGCCCGCCGCTGCCGCCCCGCTTATCGCTGCCATCCGCCCTCTCCGCCCATATTCCGGCGCCCGATCGGAAGCTAGGTGTAGCGCACGCGCGGATCGAGCAGCACGTAGCTCAGGTCCACGAGCAGGTTCAGCACGATCACCACGCCGGCTGTGTAGACGACGAGGAACTGCACCACGGGAAAATCGCGCGCCAGCACGGACTGGAAGAAGAACTGTCCCAGGCCGTTGATGCTGAAGACCTGTTCGAGAATCAGCGCCCCGAAGAACAGCTCCGCGATCAGCGTGCCGGTGATCGTGATGATCGGGATCAGCGCGTTGCGCAGCGCGTGACTGAGGACCACGCTGCGCTCGCGCAGCCCTTTCGACTTGGCCGTGCGCACGTAGTCCTGTCGCAGCACGTCGAGCAGGGTCGATCGCGTGAGCCGCATGAGAATGGCGGAGTGCGCGATCGCCAGGATCAGCGTCGGCGGCACGTAGAGGCGCAGGTTCTCCCACGGGTGCGCGAACAGCGACTTGTGCCCGCCCACCGGCGGCGAATAGTGCCACCAGAGCGAGGGCAGCACGATCAGCAGCACCAGCAGGAAGAAGCTGGGGATCGACTGGCCGAAGACGGCGAAGACGCGCAGGCCGTAGTCCAGCCAGGTGTTCTGGCGCACGGCCGAGATCACGCCGTAGAGCACGCCGAAGAAGGTGCCGAACAGCACCGCCAGCGCCATGATCTCGAAGGTGATCGGCAGCCGCCGCGTGATCTCCGGCCAGACCGGCTGCTGGCCGCGGAAAGTCTTGCCGAAATCGCCGCGCGCCAGGTGCAGTAACCAATCGCCGAACTGCACGATGATCGGCCGATCGAGACCGAGCGTGTGGCGGATACCGGCGACCTGGTCCTGCGAGGCGCCCTGCCCGGCGAGCAGGATCGCCGGATCGCCCGCCCAGGGCGAGCGCAGTATGGCGAAGGTGATGATCGACACGGCGGCGGCGATCACCGGCAGGGCGAGCAGGCGGCGGATGACGTAGCGGCGCATGGCAGGCTCGTTCGGGGAGAGTCGGGAGCGGTGCGCTCCGGCCGCGGCGGCGCTGCGCCGCCTGGCCGGAACGGCTCACGCCGCGCTACTTGTCGATGTAGAGGCGGCCGTTGAACAAGCCGTAGCTGCCGCGGCCCACGAGCCGGCCTTTGACGTAGCTCCAGAACAGGTCGTTGGAGAAGGCGACGTAGAGCGGAATAAACGGCGCGAACTTCTGGTAGGCCTTGCGCTGGATGTCTTTGAGCATGGCCGTGCGCTTGCCGTCGTCAAACTCCAGTTTCTGCGCGGCCACGGCCTGGTCCAGCTCGTCGTCCTTGAAGCCGGCCCAGTTCGGCCGGCCGCCGATCACCTTGCCGTAGGCGCCGATGTAGCTGCTGGGGTCGTCGTAGTCGAGCGTGGGATAGATGATGAAGCCGTCGTACTGGCCCTGGTAGAGCGATTTCGCCAGCCAGGTGCCGAAGTCTTCGGCCGTGAGCTTCACCTTCATGCCGAGGTTCTTCTGCAACTGCCCCTGCACGATCTGCGCGAACTGCGCCGGCTTGTCCGTGAGGATGTAGTACTTGATCTCGTATTCGTGGCTGAGGTCGAAACCGGCGGCCTGCAGCAGTTGCTTGCCCTGCGCCGGGTCGAACTGCCAGAAGGTCTTGGTCAGCTCGTCGTTGTCCAGCGCGAAGGTCTTGAAGCCGGGCGGAATCGGGCCGGACTTGACGCCGTTGCCCAGCTCCAGCAGCTGGATGTACTCGTCGCGGTTGAGGCCGAGGTAGATCGCCTGGCGCACACGCGGGTCGGCGAAGGCGCCGTCGGCCCGCGTCTCCACCGTCCAGATCGCGCCGGTGACGGTCGTATCGACGTCCACCTGCTTACCGAGCTGCGAGACGAGCTGGTCTTTCTCGGCCTTGTTCTGCGCCGCCAGGTGGTCGATCTGCTGCGCGGCGAAGGCGGCGTCGGCGGCGGCCTGTTCTTGAATCAGCTTCTGCTCGTAGCCGCCGGTCCAGGGCTCGCCCGCCACACGCCACTTGTCGAAGCGCTTCATCTTGGGGTTGGCGCCGTTCTCGTGACTGACCCACTGATAGCGGCCGCTGCCGATCAGGTCCTTGTCCATGAAGTCGGGCTGGGTGGCGATCTCTTGCGGGATGATCGAGCCGCTCAAGGGGCTGCCGGCGTTGGTGGAGGTGAAGGTCCAGGCGTCGGGCTGCTTGAGCGTGAACGACACGGTGCTGTCGTCCGGGGTGGTGATCGTGTCCAGCGTCTTCGTCCACCAGTCGCTGTTGGAGATCGTCTTGGACTTCGCCGCCGCCTCGTAGCTGGCCTTGATGTCGGCGGCGGTGACGGCGCGGCCGCTGGTGGGCGGCTTGTCGTGGAAGACCGCCTTGCCGATCTTGACCGTGAAGTGGAGCGGGTCGGGCTGCTCGATACCGGTGGCGAGGAAGAGCACGCGCTCGTTGGTGTCCTTGGTTGTGTACCACATGTGGTCGTAGATCGTGAAGCCGAGCGTCAGGCCGGTGATCAGGTCTTTGTAGGGGTTGATCGTGGGCCAGGGCTGGCTCTGGCGGTCGCGGTAGACGTTGTTCTTGTTGATCTTGGATTCGTCCACGGCGGCGGTGGGGCGCACGGTGAGCGTGGGCAGCGCGGCCTGCGTGGCCGGGGCGGACGTGGCATTGCCGCCGCTGGGGGCGCTCGTGGTCGTGCTCGCGCCCTTGCTCTTGTTATTGTTCGAGCCGCTGCAGCCGGCGAGAAAGGCGGCCATGCCCAGCCCACCGAGGGCGGCGCCGCGCAGCGTTTGCCGGCGCGTCGTGCGCCGCTGCCAGTAGCCTTGCTCGCTCATCGCACCCCTCCGCCGGCCCTGCCTCACCGCGCGATTCATGGCCATCATTCGAACCGCGTTCGACCGGTGGCTGAGTATAGTCGGCGGCGAAACGGCGCGTCAACGGGGCGATGTGGCCGGGTGTGCCCAGAAGTTGTGGAAGCACGGTGCAGGGATGAGACGGAGGCGAGGCGTGGCGATGCAGTAGGGTAACGAGGAAAACAGAGCGACCGACCGTAGTGAGGACGGTCGGTCGCGCAGGAAGGGGCCGATGAC
>DATGEL010000145.1 GCA_035310145.1 Dehalococcoidia bacterium | reverse complement strand
GTCATCGGCCCCTTCCTGCGCGACCGACCGTCCTCACTACGGTCGGTCGCTCTGTTTTCCTCGTTACCCTACTGCATCGCCACGCCTCGCCTCCGTCTCATCCCTGCACCGTGCTTCCACAACTTCTGGGCACACCCGGCCTCGCCATCGCCTTGACGCGCCGCTCCGCACGCTGCTACGGTGAAGCAGAGAATTGCATAACGCTCACGGGTGCTCGGGGAAGCCGGGCTGAGAGGGTGGCCGCCGCTCGCCGCCGACCGTTGGACCTGATCCGGGTAATGCCGGCGTAGGGATCACGATCATCGACACGCCGCCGTGCCACCTGATCACGCCGTCCGTTCGCCGGGCGGCGTTTGTCGTTCCCGCCCGCGCCCGGCCAGAAAGGCACAGTCTGCCATGCACGACCTACTCACCATCGCCGGCAAAACATTCCGCTCGCGCTTGATGATCGGCACCGGCCGCCACCGCAGCGTGGAAGAGCTGCACGCTTCGCTCGACGCCTCCGGCGCCGAGCTCGTCACGGTCGCGATCGGCCGCCTCAACCTCGACGATCCGGGCGAGCAGACGCTGCTCGATCAGATCGACTGGTCGCGCTTCAGCGTGCTGCCCAACACCGCCGGCAGTCAGGACGCCGACCGCGCCGTCTTCATCGCCGAGCTGGGCCGCCAGGTCACCGGCTCCGACTTCGTCAAGCTCGAAGTCATCCCCGACGCCAAGTACTTGCTGCCCGACCCGATCGGCACGCTGCGCGCCGCCGAGCGGCTCGTCGCCAAGGGCTTCAAGGTCCTGCCCTACATCAACGCCGACCCCGTGCTGGCGCGGCGCCTGGAAGAGATCGGCACCGCGACGGTGATGCCGCTCGGCTCCGCGATCGGCTCCGGCCAGGGCATCCAGACGATGGAGGCGATCCGCATCATCATCGAGCAGGCGCATGTGCCCGTGGTCGTGGACGCCGGCCTCGGCGTGCCGAGCGAAGCGGCCGCGGCGATGGAGGCCGGCGCCGATGCCGTCCTGGTCAACACGGCGATCGCGCAGGCCGCCGATCCAGGACTGATGGCGGAGGCGTTCAAGCTCGGCGTCGAGGCCGGTCGCAAGGCCTTCCTCAGTGGACGTATCCCGAAGCGCGAAACGGCGATCACCAGCAGCCCGATGGCGGGTGTCGGGGCACGCTAGGCGATCGGGAGCGCAGCCCGGCAAGGACGGTTCGCGAACCGCCCCGCACGACGCGCGGCTGCGGATCAGTGGCTTATGGATAGATCTCTGCGGTACGCGTATCTCCGCGCGGACACGGCGATCGGCAGACCGGACACCGACGTGTCCCGGCTCCCGCAGCAGCCCTTGATGCTCGTCTCCGACCGCTCTCTCGCACGGGACACGGCCGACCTGCTGCGCCAGATTGCGGCCGCGATCGCCGGCGGGGTGAACGCGGTGCAGGTGCGCGAGAAAGACCTGCCCGACGCCGAATTGCTGACCCTGAGCCGCCGCATCGTCGCCATCGCCGCGGGGCGCGCCTTTGTGAGTGTGAACGGCCGGCCGCGGGTGGCGCTGGCCGCGGGAGCTGACGGCGTGCATGCCGGCGAGGAGATCGTGCCCACGCGCACGCTGAAGCGGGCGCTGCGCGGCCGCCTGCTCGTCGGCCGCTCGGTACACGACCTGCCGGGCGCGGTGGCGGCGGCACACGACGGCGCGAATTACCTCGTGCTCGGCACGATCTTCCCCAGCCGCTCGCACCCCGGCGGCGAGACCGGCGGCCTGGCGCGCGTCCGCCAGGTCACCGCCGCGGTCAGTCTGCCCGTGATCGCGATCGGCGGCATCACGGCGGAGAACGCGGCGGAGGTCGTGCGCGCCGGTGCGGCGGGCGTGGCTGTGATCTCGGCGATTCTCGGCCGGCCGGACCCGCAGGCTGCCGCGCGGGGGCTGCGTCAGGCGCTCGATCAGGGCATTATCGAAGCGCGCGGGCAGCGCGTGAACATGGACACGGCATGATGGTCAGTCTCACGGTCAACGGCAAAATGGTGGAGATCGACGGCGACATGCCGCTGCCCGACTTCCTTGTCGGGCGCGGCATCAACCCGCGCACGATCGCCGTGGCGAAGAACGGCGAAGTGATCGAGCGCGGCACGTACGATGCGGTCGTGCTGCGCGCGGGCGACGTGATCGAGATCGTGCGCATGATCGGAGGCGGCTAGCGCATGGCGCAGCGCATCGTCATCGTCGGCGGCGGCGCCATCGGCTGTTCGCTGGCCTACCATCTCGCGGGCGCGGGGCAGCAGGTGACGCTGCTGGAGCGCGCGACGATCGCAGCCGAGGCGTCGAGCGCGGCCGCCGGCATGCTCTCGCCCGTGGCCGAATCTGCGCACCCGGACGCCTTTCTCGAGCTTGCCGTGGCGGGGTTGCGCGTCTTTCAAGAGGACGCGGCGGCGATCGAGGCGGTCAGCGGCCTCAGCATCGAGTACGTGCCCAACGGCGTGCTGCGCACCGCCAACGCGCCGGAGCGCTCGGAGCTGCTGCAGTCGCGCATCGCCTGGGCGAAGTCGGCCGGGCTGCCCGTGCGCTGGCTGAGCCGCGCCGAGTGCCTCACGCTAGAGCCCGCGCTGGGCCCGGCCGTGATCGGCGGCCTCGATTCGCCGGAAGAGGGCCAGGTGCATCCGCGCCGGCTCACGCAGGCGCTGGCGCAGGGCGCGGCGCGGCGCGGTGCCGAAATCCGCGAGGGCAGTGAGGTGCACGGCCTGCTGCTCCGCGGCGGCAGCGTCACCGGTGTGCGGCTCAGCACCGGCGCCGCGGTTGAAGGCGATCTCGTGCTGCTTGCGGGCGGCGCCTGGACCGCCTTCTGCGCCCGCGGCGCCGCCGACGTGCCGGTCGAGCCGGTCAAAGGGCAGTACGCCATCCTGCGCGAGGTGCCGCAGCCGATCCGTCGCGTGATCTACGGCGAGCACGCCTACCTCCTGCCGCGGCCCGACGGCACGATCTACCTGGGCGCCACGGAAGAGCCCGAGGCGGGCTACGAGAAGCGCGTGACCGTGGCCGGCGTGCGCGGCCTGCTCAACGCCGCCGCCGAGCTTGCGCCTGTGCTGGAGCGAGCCGAGCTGGCCGCGACCGGCTCCGGCCTGCGTCCCGGCTCGCCCGACCGCCTGCCCATCCTCGGCTTCGTGCCGGGGGTGAGCGGCCTGGCGGTGGCGGCCGGGCACTTCCGCAATGGCGTGCTGCTCAGCCTGATCAGCGGCCGGTTGCTCACCGAGCTGATCGTGCACGGCCGCACGAGCATCGACCTGACGCCCTTTGCGCCCGGGCGCTTCGCCGCGCCGGCGGGAAGGAAGCCGAAGCCGGGGCTGCGCATGGGACGCGCCGCGCCGAAGCCGACGAACGGCCGTGCCGGCCAGCGCAAGGGCGGCAACGGCTCAGGCGCGGCCGGCGGCCATGCGGAAGCGTGACGCGATGGCTCGCGCCGCAGTCTCCACGTCCTCGGCTTCTCCGACGGCCGCGATCACGGCGGCCAGATCGGCGCCCGCCTCGATCACCTGCTCGACGTTCGCCGGAGTGATGCCGCCGATCGCCACGATCGGCCGCGAGACGGCGGCGCGCACCTGCCGGATCGTGTCCAGTGACGCCGGCCGCGTATTCGCCTTCGAGCCGGTGGGAAAGATGCGGCCCACGGCGATGTACGCGGCGCCCGCGGCCTCGGCGGCGCGGGCCTCCTCCGGGTTGTTGGTAGAGCAGCCGACGATCGCGCCGGCGGGCAGCAACCGCCGCGCCACGGCCACAGGCAGGTCGTGCTGGCCGACGTGCACACCGTCGGCGCCGGCCGCCAGCGCCAGGTCGACGTGGTCGTTGATCAGCAGCGGCGCGCCGAACCCACCGCAGACGGCGAGCAGCCGCTCGACCTCGGGCAACTGGTCGCCCTTGTCGTGCAGCTTGTCGCGGTACTGGACGAGCGCCGCGCCGCCGCGCAGCGCCAGGCGGCAGACCTCGACGGGATCGCGGCCGGCGGTGTGCTCCGGATCGACGATGAAGTAGAGTCCGCGCGCCTCCATGCCGGCCCTCCTGCTGCCACAGACAGCGTACAGGGCCGCGGCGGCGCGACAACAGCGGCACCGAGGCGACGACACGATGACCAATTTAGAGGCGCGACAGGCGGGACACACGCGACAGGCGCGACAGGCGCGAGCGCTCACGATCGCCGGCTCCGACAGCGGCGGCGGCGCGGGCATCCAGGCGGATCTCAAGACCTTCATGGCCTTCGGCGTGTTCGGCATGAGCGCGATCACCGCGCTGACGGCGCAGAACACGGTCGGCGTGCAGGGTATTTCTCCCGTGCCGCTCGACTTCATCGAGCAGCAGCTTGAAAGCGTGATCGGTGACATCGGCACGGACGCGGCGAAGACCGGCATGCTCGGCACGGCGGCCGTGGTCGAGCGCGTGGCGGCCTGCATCGAGCGGCTGCATATTCCCAACCTCGTCGTCGATCCGGTGATGGTGGCGAAGAGCGGCGACGTGCTCCTGGCGGAGGACGCGCGCCATGCCGTGCGCGTGCGGCTGCTGCCGCTGGCCACGGTGGTGACGCCGAATCTGCCGGAGGCGGAGGCGCTCACGGGCCTGCCGGTGCGCAACCTCGAAGAGATGCGCGCCGCGGCGGCGGCGCTGCACGGGCTCGGCGTGCGCTGGATCGTCGTGAAGGGCGGCCACCTGCCCGAGGCAGACGACGCGATCGACCTGGTCTACGACGGCAGCGGCTTCGAAGAGCTGCGTTCGCCGCGCACGCATTCGCGGAACACGCACGGCACCGGCTGCACCTTCAGCGCCGCGATCGCCGCCGGCCTCGCCCTCGGCCGCGAGCCGCGTGAGGCGATCCGCGTCGCCAAGCAGTACATCTCGGCCGCGATCGCCTCGGCGCCACGGCTCGGCCACGGCCACGGACCCACCAACCACCTGGCCGGCGTGTCATCACGGTGGGGAGCGGGGGCAGGCTCCGCGTGATCTCCACACTCCATGCGCTACGCGCTGCCCGGCCACGGTGTACGATGCTCGCCGACGACGCGTAGGGAGATGGAGTCCGATGGCGAATGGCATGGAAGCCGTTGTCCTGAGGCCGGGAGAATCGCGGGGGCGGTTTGATCGAGCGCTCAAGGTTGGCGCGGCGGATACGGGCGGGGCATTCGCCCTGCGCGTGACGGACGCGCTGCCACCGGGCCGCTGGATCGACGAGCACATCCATCAGCGGGAAGAGGAAGCCTGGTACGTGATCAGCGGCGTGCTCACGTTTCGCATCAGCGGCATCAGCACCGAGGCGCCGGCGGGCAGCTTCATCCTCGTGCCACGTGGCACGGCGCACGGCTTCGGCAATACGGGCACAGGCCCGGCTGGCTACATCGAACGCTTCTCGCCAGCCGGTATGGAGGGCTACTTCGAGGAGCGCTTCGCACTGGAGCAGGCGCCGCGAACGGCGAACGCCGACTATGCGGGCCTCGATCCCGCGATGCACGCCGCGCTCGCCAGGAAGTACCATATGCGGTTCGTGTGAGCCGTTGGCGCCGAAGCGATCCTTCTCAGCGAGAGCGATCGGCTGATATACTCCGCCCTGCGCCAGGACGTGGCGCACTTCAACCGGCCCCCATGGCGGGGTGTCCGGGGTTTCGGCGTGCCCCGCGATCGGGCGCTGCAGGCGATCGGCGAGATCATGACGCTCTACTGGCAGGTGGCGCTGCGCGGCTTCCGCCGCTATGCGACCTACCGCGCGGCGACCTTTGCCGGCGTGTTCACGAACACCGTCTTCGGCTTCCTGCGCGCCTACGTGATGATCGCGCTCTATGCCGGCCGCGGCAGCATCGGCGGCTTCGACCTGCGCGACACGCTGACCTACACCTTCGTCACGCAGGGCATGCTGATGGTGGTCTACATCTGGAACTGGTGGGAGATCGCGCTCACGATCCGTAGCGGCGACATCGTCAGCGACTTCAGCCGCCCGCTCGACTACCAGCTCTACTGGCTGGCGCAGGACGCCGGCCGCGCCACCTACCACGCGATCTTTCGCGGCATCCCGCCGTTCCTGATCGGCGCCGCCGTCTTCGGCGTGCGGCTGCCGGCGCATCCCTGGACCTGGCTCTTCTTCCCGCTCAGCATCTACCTGGCCGTGGCCGTGAGCTTCGCCTTTCGCTTCATGCTCAACCTCTCGGCCTTCTGGCTGTTCGACTACCGCGGCATCGGCTCGATCGCGGCGGCGGTGTGGACCTTTCTCTCCGGCTTCGCCGTGCCGATCGCGCTGTTCCCCGGCACGCTGCAGACGGTGGCGCGGGCACTGCCCTTCGCCGCCTTCGTCAACACGCCGGTCGAGATCTTTCTGGAGAAGCAGCAGGGCTGGGCGCTGCTGGGGGCGCTCGCGTTCCAGGCCGGCTGGGCGCTGGCGCTGCTGGCGGCGGGGCGGCTGGTGCTTGCCGCCGCCGAGCGGAAGGTCGTGGTGCAAGGTGGGTGAAGCGGCCGAGTCGGCGGCGCTCTACTGGCGGCTGGTGCGGGCGCAGATCCGGGCGCAGTGGCAGTACCGCGCCTCCTTCGTGCTGCAACTGTTCGGCGCCTTCGCCCTCACGTTTGTCGATTTCCTCAGCGTGCTGGTGATCTTCGCGCACCTGCCGTATCTGGCAGGCTGGTCGCTGGGCGAGGTCGCCTTTCTCTACGGCACGTCGTACATCGCCTTCCAGTTCGCCGACCTGACCGTGGGCCAGCTCGACGGCCTGGGCGACAAAGTCCAGCGCGGCGACTTCGACCTCGTGCTGATCCGCCCGCGCGGCACGCTCTTGCAACTGCTCGCCTCGGACATCGCCATGCGGCGGCTGGGCGCGATGGCGCAGGCCGGCGTGGTGCTGGGCTTCGCCTTCTCGCTGGTGAACGTGCACTGGACGCTGGAACGCGTGCTGCTGCTGCTGACTATGCCGATCACGGGCTTTCTCGTCTTCGCCGGCGTCTGGGTCATCGGCGCGACCACGACCTTCTGGACGACGCGCTCGATGGAGGTGGTGAACAGCGTGACCTACGGCGGCCAGTTCCTGACCTCGTATCCGATGAACGTCTACGGCGCCTGGCTGCGGCGGATCTTCATCTTCGCCGTGCCGCTCGCCTTCGTGAACTACTTTCCCGCGCTCTATGTGCTGGACAAGCGCGACCCGCTGGGCATGCCGGGCTTCGTGCGCTTCCTGGCGCCGGCGGTTGCAATCGTGCTGCTGTTCGTGGCGAGCCGGGTCTGGCGCTTCGGCGTGCGCCACTATCGCAGTACGGGGAGCTGATGGACCTATCCCTGGGCACCGGAGCGACCCGTCCCTTGCCCACGAGGAGAAGGGTGGCCTGAGGAAGATTGAATCTTCCAGGGCCAACCCCTCCCGTGTCGGGAGGAGAAATCCTAGCCTTCAGGCGAGCGAGGGGTCGGTGAAGGAGGCCAACGTGGCGATCGTCGAAGTGGACGACCTGCGCAAGACGTTCAGCGTGACGCGGCCGCGGGCAGGGGCGCGCGGGCCGCTGGCGCTGCTGCTGCGCGAGCGGCGCGAAGTGCGCGCCGTGGACGGCGTCTCCTTCGCGATCGAGCCCGGTGAAATGGTGGGCTACATCGGCCCCAACGGCGCCGGCAAGTCCACCACGATCAAGATGCTGACCGGCATTCTCGTGCCCAGCGGCGGGCTGGTGCGCGTGGCGGGGCTGGAACCGTCGCGGCGGCGGATCGACCTGGCGCGGCGCATCGGCATCGTCTTCGGCCAGCGCACGCAGCTCTGGTGGGACCTGCCGCTGCGCGACTCATTCGAGCTGCTGCGCTACATCTACAAAGTCCCGGCCGAGCGCTTCTGCGCCAACCTTGCCGCCTATGTCGAGCTGTTGGAGCTTGGCCCGCTGCTCGACACGCCGGTGCGCCAGCTCTCGCTTGGGCAGCGCATGCGCGGAGACCTGACCGCGGCGCTGCTGCACGATCCGGAGGTGCTCTACCTGGATGAGCCGACGATTGGGCTCGACGTGGTGGTCAAAGAGCGCATTCGCTCCTTCCTGGCGCAGCTCAACCGCGAGCGCGGCGTCACGGTGCTGCTGACGACGCACGACATGGACGACATCGAGCGGCTCTGCTCGCGCATGATCGTGATCGACCACGGCCGCCTGATCTATGACGGCAGTCTTGCGGCGATGAAGGATCGCTTCGGCGGTGAGCGCGTGCTGGTGATCGACCTTGAAGAGGCTGGGCCGCCCCTCAAGGTGCCCGGCGCGCGCGTGGTGAAGGTCGAAGGCCCGCGCCAGTGGCTGCGCTTCCGCCGCGCCGATACAACTGCCGCCGAAGTCATCGCCGCGGTGGCGGCCCGCGCCCGCCTGCGCGACCTGACGATTGAAGAGCCGGAGATCGAGGACATCGTGCGCCGCATCTACAGCGGCGCCGCGGCCGAGGCGGAGGTGCGTTAGAGCAGCTTCAGGCCGGGTACGTCGCGATAGTCGGCCGTGTTGCGTGTTACGAGGGTTAGGTCATACTCAATCGCCGTGGCCGCAGTGATGAGATCCAGATACCGACTTCGTGTACGCCGGCCTTGCTGTCGGAGAGTTTCACGAATAGTGGCACAACGTTCGGCTACGGCAATCGAGAAGGGCAGTACCGGTGCAACGAGTATAAATGCGTCAAATCCGTCTCGAAGCTCCTGAACGGTTGACTGACGCTGGATGCCCTGATAAACCTCCATATATGTGATGATGCTGATCCAAATGCCTGTTGGTGCCAGTGAATTAATGAGTTTGATCACCATGGGGCGCTGGTCGAGGTATTGAATGACGTGGTCGCTGTCAATGAGATGCGGCATCACTCGGCTATCGATTAGTCGTCGTGGCCGCGCCACCAGCGGATGTCGTCCAGCAGCTTCTCCACGTTGACGGCGCCGTGCCACGAGCCGGCCGCTCGCTCCAGAGCCGCCTTCGCCTCCTCGGGAGTAAGCGCCGGGCGCAGATCCTCCAGGCTGGGACGCCGCTCCCACCAGACCGGACCTGCTTTCCTCTTACGGTTCACCACCATGAAACACTCCTCCGCATCGCCATGTCTCGGGCGGCAACTTTGCCGCGGCAGCCATCGCCGCGATCATAGCACCAGCACGGCCCGCGCCCGCCTGCGCGACCTGACGATTGAAGAGCCGGAGATCGAGGACATCGTGCGGCGTATCTACAGCGGCGACACGGCCGAGGCGACGAGCATCTGGCAGACGCTCAGGTCGGGTTGAAGGGCGAGCGCTGCTCGAGCCGCCAGCGCAGCGGCGTTGCACCGGCGGTCTCGATCACGGCATCGATTGCGAACTCGACCACGCGCTCGGCGCCGGCGAACGCGGCGGCGTTTTCGGCATCCCAGAGCACCCGCGCCCGACCGCTGAGCTGCAGGGTGCTGCCGCGGGCGAAGTCGACGAAGAGCAGGCCGGCCTCGGGCTGCTCCGCCAGGTTGCCCAGCGTCTGGAACATGCCGTTGCCCGCGTAGTCGGGGAAACGCAGCGTCGCCGCGTCGAGCACGGACACGAAGCCGGGCGCGCCGCCGCGGTGCGAGGCGTCCACGCCGCCTCGCGTATGGGCGCTGGCGATGAAGAACGTGTCGCTGCGCGCGATCCAGCCGCGTTGCGCGTCGCTGAGTGCCTGGCCCTGCGCGACGGCGCCGGCGGCCGGCGCCGCGTCGGGCGCGACCCGCCAGCTGCGTGCCTGGATGTACTTGGGACAGTTGCCGAAGATCTGCGCCGGCCGGAGGGTGATGCTGCCGTCCCGCTCCTGCCGGCCGCTGCCGTTGATGCGCACGCGGCGGCGCGTGGCCAGGTCGATCACGAGCAGGCCGAGCGCATCGTTCGTGCGGAGATTCTCCGGCAGCGGATCGCCCTCAACCGGCAGGGCCGCGATTCGCAGCGTGTGCGGGTCGAGCGGCTGCACAGAGCCGGGCGGACCGGCAAGCAGAGAGGCCCAGACGCGGCCGCGCGGATCGATGCTGCCGGCCACGGCCAGCGCCTGGCCGGCGACGAACTCCGCGACTCCTGGCGAAATCCGGTCCGCGAAGCCGGCGCCGATCCGCTCCGCCTGCCGGTTTGTGCCGGCCAAACGCTGCACGGCGCGCTCGCCGGCATGAAACGGGGAAGCCATCGGGATACGCCTCCTTGGAAAATGACCGGGGGAAAAATGACCGGAGAGAAAGATTGGGCGCGGCAGCAGGGGCGCCTCCGTTTCCCGCCGGGTTCGACATTGGCGCTGCAGGCGCCGTCGACGCCGGCCGGCAGCACGGCACAAGGGTGCATGGTCGCGGCCTTGTCGAGGACGAGTGGGACGGGCATCGCTGCTCCGGTCAGCGCGATCCTTCAATAGCACGATCGGTCGTGCTACAATCGAGTGTAGAGAACGACCGGTCGTGCTGCAAGGTCGTCATGGTGCCACAGTGTGGTGTCTGTCACGGACGCGAGGCGGAGCTGGGAGATGAATGAGGAGAGTGCGGCGGCCCGGCACGGCCGCCGCGCCGCGCAGGGTGCCCGCACCCGCCGCGCCATTCTCGCCGCCGCGATGAACATCGCCTCGGTCGAGGGGCTTGAAGGACTCTCGCTTGGCCGGCTCGCCGGCGAGCTGCAGATCAGCAAGAGCGGCCTCTTCGCCCACTTCGGATCAAAAGAGGAGCTGCAGCTCGCCACGCTGGACGCCGCTGCCGCGGCCTTCGACCGGGCGGCGGTGCAACCGGCGCTGGAGGCCGAACCCGGCCTGCCGCGCCTGTTGCGGCTGTGCGACGGCTGGCTTGGCTTCACGGACGGGTCGGTGTTCCGCGGCGGCTGCTTTTTCGCCGCCGCCGCCGCCGACTTCGACGGCCGGCCCGGTCCCGTGCGCGACCGCGTGGCGTCGATCATGCGCGGCTGGCTCGGCTCGCTGGAAGAGGCGATCCGCGAGGCGATCGCCGCGGGCCACCTGCAGCCGAAAGCCGACCCCGCGCAGCTCGCCTTCGAGCTCAACGCACTGCAGCTCGGCGCCAACTGGGCGCGGCAGCTCTTGGACGACGGCCGGGCCTTCGCCCGCGCCCGCGCCGCCCTGCATGAGCATCTGCGCGCTGGGGCGACGGCTGCCGGCCGCCGGCTGATTGCGTAAGCCTCCATGCAAGCACTGCTCGCCCGCATGGCCCGGAGCGCATGCGATGCTCTCCGGCTATGCAACGCATGGCAACGATGCCGCTGGATCGCGGTGTTACTGCCTGCGACACTGAGAGCCACGGCCCAGAATCGCGCCCGGTGCGGATGTTGCGTACCATAACGGTGCGGCCGGGGCCGGCACGGCCGAGCGCACTCCGGGAGGCGATGCAGATGGCGCCACGCACGATGTTCGAGAAGCTTTGGGATGCCCACGTCGTCGAAGAACCGCCCGGCGAGCCGGCGATCCTGTATGTCGATCTGCATCTCGTGCACGAAGTCACCTCGCCGCAGGCGTTCGAGGGGCTGCGCCTGGCCGAGCGCTCCGTACGCCGGCCGGAGCTGACCATCGCCACGGTCGATCACAACGTGCCGACGACGGGGCGCATGCTGCCCGTCTCCGCGATCGAGGACACGATTGCCCGCCAGCAGATCGAGACGCTGCAGCAGAACGCCGCCGAGTTCGGCGTGCCGCTCTACGACATCCACAGCGAGGGCCAGGGCATTGTGCACGTGATCGGCCCCGAGCTGGGCTACACGCTGCCGGGCAAGCTGATCGTCTGCGGCGACAGCCACACCTCCACGCACGGCGCCTTCGGCGCCTTCGCCTTCGGCATCGGCACCAGCGAGGTCGAGCATGTGCTCGCCACGCAGACGATCGTGCAGAGCAAGCCGCAGACGATGGAGGTCCGCGTCGAGGGCGCGCTGCCGCCCGGCGTCACGGCGAAGGACATCATCCTCGGCATCATCGGCCGCATCGGCATCGGCGGCGCCACCGGCCACGCGATTGAGTACACCGGTTCGGCCATCCGCGGCCTTTCCATAGAAGGGCGGATGACCGTCTGCAACATGTCGATCGAGGCAGGCGCCCGCGCCGGCATGATCGCGCCCGACGAGAAGACCTTCGCCTGGGTCAAGGGCCGCCGCTTCGCGCCCAGGGGCGCCGACTGGGACGCCGCGCTCGCCGCCTGGCGCGAGCTGCCGACCGACGTCGGCGCCAGCTACGACCGCACGGTCGAGATCGACGCCACGCGGCTGGTGCCGCACGTCACCTGGGGCACGAACCCGGAGATGGTGGCGCCGATCACCGATCGCGTGCCCGACCCGGCCAGCTACAAAGACCCGAGCGACCGCGCCGCGATCGAGCGGGCGCTGGAGTACATGGGCCTCAAGCCGCTGACGCCGATCCAGGAGATCGCGATCGACCGCGTCTTCATCGGCTCGTGCACCAACTCGCGCCTGGAAGACCTGCGCGCCGCCGCCGCCGTGGTCAAGGGCAAGAAGGTCAATCCGAAGGTGCGGGCGCTGGTCGTGCCCGGCTCCTGGCTGACCAAGACCGAGGCGGAGAAGGAAGGGCTCGACCAGGTCTTCGTCGAGGCGGGCTTCGAGTGGCGCGACGCGGGCTGCTCGATGTGCCTGGGCATGAACCCGGACATCCTGCAGCCGGGCGAGCGCTGCGCCTCGACCTCGAACCGCAACTTCGAAGGACGGCAGGGCAAGGGCGGCCGCACGCACCTGGTCAGCCCGCAGATGGCCGCCGCCGCCGCCATCGCCGGCCACTTTGTCGACATCCGCGACTGGTAACGCAAGGGGAACACCCATCATGCAGCCGTTCACCACCCTGACCGCCCTCGTCGCGCCGCTCGACCGGCCCAACGTGGACACGGACCAGATCATTCCCAAGCAGTTCTTGAAGCGGATCGAGCGCACCGGCTTCGGCGAGTTCTGCTTCAACGACTGGCGCTACCGCCCGGACGGCTCCCTGAATCCCGACTTCGAGCTGAACGCGCCGCAGTACCAGGGCGCGGGCATCCTCGTCGCCGGGCGCAACTTCGGCTGCGGCTCCTCGCGCGAGCACGCGCCCTGGGCCTTGCAGGAGTACGGCTTCCGCTGCCTGATCGCGCCCTCGTTCGCGGACATCTTCCGCAACAACTGCGCCCAGAACGGCATCCTCACCGTGATCCTGCCCGAGGAGCAGACCAGCGCGCTGATCAAGAAGGCGCAGAGCACGCCCGGCTACCGGCTCAGCGTCGATCTCGACGCCTGCACCGTGGACGACGGCGAGGGCTTCCAGGCGACGTTCGAGGTGAACCCCGCGGTGCGTCAGCGCCTGTTGCTCGGCCTGGACGAGATCGGCCAGACGCTGCAGCGCGACGCCGCGATCAGCGCCTTCGAAGCGAAGCGCCCCGCCTGGGCCTCCCCCGCCGCGCCCGCCGGCGCCAGCCGCTGACAACCGGCCTTGCTCGGCCTCGCTAACCCGACGCCCCTCCGGAACTTCCTGCCAATGCTCGCCCCCTCTCCTTCTCCCAGGATTGGGAGAAGGAGAGGGGGACGGGGGGTGAGGATGAGGGCCGCGCCCTACCGCTCGATCATGTCCAGGATCAGCGTGCTCCAGCTATGGTTGCGCGAGCCGTGGCCCTCGCCCGTGAACGGGTTGAAGTACTCGCGGAAACCGGACTGCAGCAGCATCGCGCAGGAGCGGTCTGTGATCCGGCGGCGCAGCTCCTCGTAGCCGTGCGTCCGCAACCCCTCGCCGATCAGCCAGTTGGAGTTGATCCAGCTCGGCCCGCGCCAGATGAAGCCGCGCGCGTTCCCCGGCATAAACGTCGGCTCGGCGCGGGAGACGGACGGCACGGGAAACGGCAGCGCGAACTCGTCCGCATCGACCAGGTGGGCGACCAGCCGCTCGACGATCGCGCGATCGAGGCCCGGCAGCGCAAGCGGCGCCAGCGAGGTGATCGTCAGCGTGCGCAGCGGCGTCTCGGCCCGGCCGGCGAGGTCGAAGAAGGCGCCGGCAGCGGCGTCGTAGCAGCGCTCAACCAGCGCCCGCTGCACGCGCGCGGCCCGCTCCGCGAACTCGCGCGCCTCCGCGCCCTCGCACAGCCTACCCAGCGCCTCGAGGCCGAGGATGTAGCAGGTGTTGGTCAGCACCTCTTCGACGTTGAACAGGTCGAGCGCCAGGATCGCGCGATCGTCGAAGCGCAGCGGCTGGTAGCGTGTGTACAGCTTCTCGATCCAGCGCACCAGGTCGTCGTTGTTCTTGGGAAACTCCATCAGCGGGTCGAACTTGGGCGAGGCGTCGGCGCCCGACTCGTCCGGCTGGATGATCGCGATCAGGCCGTCGCCGTCCGGGTCGCGCACGTCCGCAAGCCAGCCATAGAAGGCCATCACGGGCGGCAGACAGCGTTTCAGGAATGTGCGGTCGTTCGTGGCGCGGAAGACGCGCTCCAGCGCCGTGCCCAGCACCGGCGGCTGGATCGAGGAGCTGGTGTAGCGATCGCCGAACTTCTCCGACTGGCGCGCCGCGGCCTCGGGATAACGATCCTTCTCCCAGAGGATCTGGTGCGGAATAAAGCCGCCCGGTTGCGCGCCCTTGAGCAACGTCTCGATCTCGTCCTTCGCCCAGCCGAGGTTGACGTGCGTGAGCGCGATCGCGTGGAAGCAGGAGTCCCAGAACCACTGGAACGGATACGAACCGGCCGAGGGCACGACGTAGGCGTAGTCCTGGCCGTTCCAGGCGGCGTGGCCCGTGCGACGGTTCTCGGCCAGGATCTGCGCCGCCTCACGCTTGAGCCGTTCGATGTCTGCGGTATTCGTCATTGTGTATCCGGCGGCGGAGGCCGCACATGGCCCCCATTCCCCCGGTTCATCTCCCTTGCCTTCAATTCTAAGGGAAGGGGAGATCGATGATCGGGGCATTGGGGCGGAAGACGGAGCTTCTGCGCCTCCCCTCGCCATTCCATGGAGAGGGGCTGGGGGTGAGGCCACGCGCGGCGTACACTTGCGGCGATGAGCGAGCAGCCCACGATCTCGCTTTTGACGCCGACGCGCAACCGCTGTGCGACATATCTGCCGCCGGCGATCGCCAGCGTGCGCGCCCTGCGCCTTTCGGTGCCCTATGAGCATGTGATCGTGGACGACGGCTCGGAGGATGGCACACCGGCCCGGTTGGCGGCCGAGTCCGCAGCCGATGAGCACATCCGCTGGCTGCGGCACGAGCGGCCGCGCGGCGTGGCCGCGACGCGCAACGCGGCGGCGCAGGCCGCCCGCGGCGCTTTCCTCGTCGACCTGGACGACGACGATCTGCTCACGGCCGACGGCGTCGAGCGGCGCTATCAGTACCTGCTGGCGCGGCCGGAGCGCTGGGCCGTGCACGGCAATGCGCTCAAGATCGACGCCGAGGGCCGCTATCTGATCGGCGAGGACGTACGCAACTTCTTCTGTGACGATCCCGGACGCTGCGCCGAGCTGTTCTTCAGCAGCGCGATGATTCCCAACGCCAGCACGGCGATGTACCGGCGCGAGGCGCTGCTGGCGCTCGGCGGCTGGGACGAGAGCCTGAGCTGCTGCGAGGACTACGACCTCTGGCTGCGCTCGCTGGAACGGTTCGGCCCGCCCGGCTTCGTGGACGCGGTCGTGGCGCTCTACCGGCGCAAAGACGCGGGCCTGGGCATCGACAGCATCCGCTCGGGCGCCCACGAGCAGAACCAGCGGCGGGTGCAAGCGCGGTTCGGCCACCTGCGCCCGCGGGTGGCCGGCGGAGTGAGCCGGTGAACGAACAAGAGACGGTGTTCAGCGTTGACGTCGCCGCGGCGGGCACGCCGATCGGGCGCAGCTGGGAACTCGCCGTGGGCAGCGGCGACGCCTGGTCGCTGCTGCGCGAGGATCTGCAGGGGCAGCTGCGCCGCGCCGTGCGCGAGTGCGGCTTCCGCTTCCTGCGCTGCCACGGTATCTTGAGCGACCAGATGCAGGCGGTGCTGCGCAACCGCGCCGGCGAGATCGTCTACAACTGGCGGCTGGTGGACACGGCCTACGACGTGCTGCTCGGCCTGGGGTTGCGGCCGTTCGTGGAGCTGGGCTTCATGCCCACGGCGCTGGCCAGCGGCACGCAGGCCGTCTTCTACTACCGCGCCAACGTGACGCCGCCCGCCGACTACGACGCCTGGCGCCAGTTCATCACCGCGCTCGTTTCGCACTGGCGCGATCGCTACGGCGTCGAGGAGATCCGCCGCTGGTACTTCGAGGTCTGGAACGAGGCGAACCTCTCTGCCTTCTGGTCCGGCACCAAGGAGGAATCGTTCCGCCTGCACGCGGAGACGGTGCGGGCGATTAAATCCGTCGATGCGGAGTTGCGCACCGGCGGCCCGGCGAGCACCCGCGCCGAGTGGCTGTCCGACTTCCTCGCCTACTGCCGCGAGCACGCTGTGCCGGTGGAGTTCGTCTCCACCCACGTTTACCCGGATGACGACGACTTCGGGAAGGTGGACCCCGGCTACCGCGCCGAGTTCGAACGCGGTGGCTACCTGGAGAGAGTCGTGGCCGGCGCCAACGCAGCACTGGCGAGCGCCGTGCCGGGCGCCGCGCCGGAAGTGCACTGGACGGAGTGGAACTCGAGCTGGCGCTGGGGACGGCCACTCCACGATCTGCCGAACCAGGCGGCGTACATCTGCCGCGTGATCCACGCCGTGCACGCCCAGGTCGCCAGCTTCGCCTACTGGACGATCTCGGACATCTTCAACGAGTTCCCGTTCCCGGCGGCGAGCTTCGTCGGCGGTTTCGGCCTGCTCACGATCGACGGCCTGCCCAAGCCCGGCTACCACGCCTATCAGCTCCTGCACCGGCTGGGCGACCGCGAGCTGCCCGTCCGCCGCGACGCCGACGACGCGGCCAGCGCCACGCGGCTGGACCTCTGGGCCACGCGCCGGGCCGGCATGCTGCAACTGCTGCTCTCCAACTACGTGCCGCCCGGCCTGGAGGGACGGCCATTGCCCGTGCAGCAGGTTGCCGTTCACCTGGGCGGCATGGGCGCTGGCGCCGCGCTGCAGGCGGCAGAGTGGCGCATCGACGACACGCACGCCAACGGTCTCGCGGCATGGGAGGCGCTGGGACGGCCGCAGGCACCGACGCGCGCCCAGCTCGCCGAGCTTTCCGCCGCGGCCGAGCTGCGCCAGAGCGGCTCCGTTCCGCTCAGTGTGTCTTCCGGTGGCGGCGCGGTGCTGCGCCTCTCCCTGCCTCCGGGCGGCGTCGCCTTCTACGAGCTGGCCGTGTCCTGAGCGAGCAGCGGAAAGACCTCGCGGGCCGCCGCCGTAACAGGGCTGAGCCGCGTATTGCCACACGCAAAGAACACTACGTGCGTTCTTGCAAAATCTCCTGTACTTTGCGGCGAGGCTCACAGGGGATGCTGCATGCCCGCGTCGTTCGTACCCCGCTCCCGCCGCCTGGCGGCTGCCCTGGCGTTGCTCTGCGGTCTGCTGCTGGTGGTGGGCAGCCCGCCGGTACCGGTGGTCCGTGGCGCCGCCCATGTTCCGCACAGCCGCCTCAACGGCCCGCCGGCGACTGGCTCCGGCGCCAATCCCGCCTATCCCCTCAACCACATGCTGGACACCGTACGCAGTACGGTGGGCACCCCGCCGACGAACGATGACTTCGAAACGCCGGCCGCCTCAGTCGGCACCCCACCGGCCAACAGCGGCTTCAGCACCGGCGACTTCACCGGCTGGACCACGAGCGGCACGACCGCGATTGGCGCGGACAGCGGCAACGACTACGCCTCGCTGGGCAGCAGTGCGACCATCCTCTCCAGCGCCTTCACCCTGGATGGCCGCGCCTCCTCGATTAGTCTGCGCGCCAAATACCCCAGCGGCATCTTCGCCGGCCAGTTCTCGGTCTCCCTCCTTTCCGGCAGCGGCTACACGACCAGCACGACGCTGGCCACTAACGTGGCCACCACCACCAGGTGGCAGACCTTCTCCTATGGCGTAGGCACGCTCGCCGGTCAATCGGTCGAGATCAAGGTCGTGCAGAACGCCTTCACCGTGGCCGTCGACGACGTGGGCCTGCAGACCCAGGACGTGCCCGCCTGGACCGTGTCCGGCACGGCAAGCGAAGGCGCCGGCGGCCCGACGGGGCACTACGTCAGCACCACCGGCACGATCACCTCCAGCCCCTTCACCCTCGCCAGCAACGAACAGCAGCTCAGCCTCTCCTACAGCGGCAGCGGCAGCAGCGTGCTGTTCTACGTCTCCCTGCTCAGCGGCACGGGCTACGCGACCAGGATCGACCTCGGCAACGGGACGGTGCAGGCGACGCCCGGCACGTGGCAGACCTTCAAGGCGGGGGTGAGCGCCTTCGCCGGCCAGCAGGTGGAGATCCAGGTTCAGCGCTACACCGGCACGGTGTACACGGACAACGTCGGCGTCGGCGAGCGCCTGCTCTCCGGCTGGACGCTGGCTGCCGTCGACCCCATCGCGGGCGGCGCGGACGGCAACGGCAGCTACGTGCTGCCCTTCAACCCCAACGGCGGACTGCAGATCCAGTCCTCGACCATCTCGCCGGGGATCGTGAGCCCGCCGGGCGGCCCGGCCGGGCAGAAGTACTACGCCCTGGGCTACGACATCGGCTACAGCACCGGCAACCTGCTCACGGTGTCGTGGGTGAACGCCAGCACGGGTGGAGTTGCCCCGGTTTCGTGGACACCTGAAGACTGGGGCCAGCGGGCCCTTCGCAAGGAGTCCAGATGCCGCGGGGAGCGACGCACAAGCCCTATCCGCCAGCGTTCCGGGCCGAGGCCGTCCGGATGGTGCACGAAGGGGACGCAGCCCGCGCCAGCGCGCCGCCGACCTGGGCTGCTCGGAAGAGGCGATCCGCACCTGGGTCAAGCAAGCACAGCTGGATGCCGGCGTGCGCAGCGACGGGTTGACCACCCCGGAGCGCGAGGAGCGGCGCCGGCTGCGGGCCGAGAACCGGGTGCTGCGCCTGGAGCGCGACCTGTGAAAAAACCTAGGCCGGCAAACGTGGCTTGAGGAGCGTCGTTTCGAGTGCGGCGCGGTCGGCCTCGGGCTCGCGCCGAAGGCGGAGCTGTCGCCGGCGGCTCTCTTGGCGGCGCGCACGCCCAGCGCGGAGGTCTCGC
>DATGEL010000144.1 GCA_035310145.1 Dehalococcoidia bacterium | reverse complement strand
GCCGCGCCGCTCGCGCCGGCGCCGCCGGAGCTGAAAGAGCTTGGCATCGAGCGGATGATCGTCTCGATCCGCGCGGACGTCGGCGCCCTCGGCGTGCGCTACGACCGCTTCTTCAGCGAACGCTCGCTCTTCACCGACCGCACCTATGAACACACGATGGATCTGCTGCGCGAGCGCGGCCACGTGACCGAGAAAGAGGGCGCCGTCTGGTTTACCGCGCCGCAGCTCGGGCAGGACCGCGACAACGTGCTCGTGCGCAGCGGCGGCTCGCCAACATACTTCGCCTCGGACATCGCCTACCACTACGACAAGTTCGTGCTGCGCGCCTTCGACCGGGTGATCGACGTCTGGGGCGCCGACCACCAGGGCCACGTCGCCCGCATGAAGACGGCCGTGGATGCGCTCGGCATCGACCCGGAGCGGCTGACGATCTTGCTCTACCAGCTCGTGACGGTGAAGCGCGGGCAGCAGGTCGTGCGGCTGAGCAAGCGCTCCGGCGACATCATCAGCATGCGCGAGGTCGTGGAGGAGGTGGGCGCGGACGCCTGCCGCTTCTTCTTCCTGATGCGCTCGCCCGACTCGGCCATGGACTTTGACCTGGAGCTGGCCAAGGAACAGAGCAACGAAAATCCGGTCTACTACGTGCAGTACGCCCACGCGCGCATCGCCGGCATTCTGCGCAAGGCCGCGGAAGAGGGCGTGGACTACGCGCCGGGCGACGTGGCCTTGCTGCGCCATCCCGCCGAGCTGGCGCTGATTCGCACGATGCTGATCTATCCGGAGCTGATCGAGGCCGCCGCCGAACGGCTGGAGGCGCACGGCCTGCCCTACTATGCCAAGCAGCTCGCGCAGGACTTCCACGTCTTCTACACCGAGTGCCGCGTGGTCAGCGAAGACGTGGCGCTGAGCCGGGCGCGGCTGAAGCTGGTGAAGGCCGCGCAGACCGTGCTGGCCAACGTGCTCGGCCTGATGGGCATGAGTGCGCCCGAACGCATGTAGATTCAGGGCGCAGGGCGTAGGCCGCCGGCGCGGGCGGCGTAGTCGGGCTCAGGCATTGCCCTGGAACAGGCCACGCGCGAGCTGCCAGTAGCGGTCGTCGCGGCGCAGCGCCATGTAGCGCCACCACTCTGCGCCCCAGAGGTAGATCCGATCGGGCCGCGCCCGGCGAGCCAGGGCAAGGTTGCGCTCGATGATCTGGGGCGAGACGCTGCCGATCTGCTCCGGCGCCAGGTCGACAAGCGGTGTGCGTTCCCAGGGCTCGGCCTGCAGCTCGTTGATCCAGAACTGCCGGCCGAAGCGGTGCGCCAGCACCGACTGCACGAAGAGATTCGGGCCGAAGGGGCCAAGGGTGTAGCGGTTCCAGTAGCGCAGCGGCCCGCCGCTGGGAATGCGCGTGTACACGTCCTGCGCCACCACGTCGCCGAGGCGCAGGGCGCGCAGCCAGCCGCGCTCGAAGATCGTGTGCGAGGAGTGGTTGATCACAATCGGCCGCCGGCGCGGGTCGGAGCCTTCGACGGCGGCGATCTCCTTGCGCAGCGTCGCCTCGTCGAAGCGCCAGCCCACGGTGCGGCCGGCCGCCGGCAGGAACGGCTCGTTCTCCACCTGCCAGGCGTCGATCGCGCCGTAGTCGGCCAAAAGGGCGACGGCGCGCTCCAGCATCAGCAGCAGGTGCGCGACGAGCCGCGGCTGCTCGGCCACGCGGCCGCCGTGCGGCGGTGAGCCTTCGCCCAGCAGCCAGGCGGGCGGATAGAACTCCGGGTGCCGCTGCGCCTTCAGCCCAACCGTGAGCAGCACGTGCGCCCCGCGCGCCTCGGCCCAGTCGAGATAGCGATGTGTCTGGCCGAGGTCGTACCGCGTCGGCTCCGGCTGGATCTCGTCCCAGTAGAGCGAGAGGCGGAAGTGCCGCACCCGCAGATCGTTGAGCAGCAGGCTGAACGTCTCGTCGGCGTCGAGGCCGAGCCACTCGGCCTGGTGATGGCTGAAGTTCACACCCAGCAACGGTTGCGGCATGGCGACAGGGTAGCGGCTCGGCCGCGAAGGGGCATCTCGTGTCGTGTGCCAGGACAGGTGAGACAGTCCGAGCATCGGCCGGCTTGGTCGTGGGCCCGCGGGCCCACGACCAAGCCGGCGCGGGACACGCAGAACGGGCACTCCGGTAGGGTAGAGGCGTCACCAGTCTCCCTGAGGAGGCC
>DATGEL010000143.1 GCA_035310145.1 Dehalococcoidia bacterium | reverse complement strand
ATGGCGCTGCACACGGGCGAGGCGGACCTGCGCGAGGGCGACTACTACGGCGCCGCCGTCAACCGCTGCGCTCGCCTGCGCGCCGCGGGGCACGGCGGCCAGGTGCTGCTCTCCGCGGCGACCGCCCGGCTGGTGCGCGAGGCGTTGCCTGCCGGCGCGAGCCTGCGCGAGCTGGGCCGCTACCGTCTGCGTGACCTCAGCGAGCCGGAGGCGATCGTCCAGCTCGGCGCGCCGGACCTGGCGGACGGCTTCCCGCCGCTCAAGACACTCGATGCCCGCCCGAACAACCTGCCGCTCGCGCTCACCAGCTTCATCGGCCGCGCGGACGAGGTGCGGGCGATCACCGCGCTGGTGCAGCAGACCCGGCTGGTGACCCTCACCGGCCCCGGCGGCACGGGCAAGACCCGGCTGGCGCTGCAGGCCGCCGCCGACCTGCTGGACGACTTCGCCGACGGCGTCTTCTTCGTGGACCTTGCGCCGCTGCGCGATCCCGAAGGGGTGCCGCCCACCATGGCGCGTGTGCTGGAGGTGCAGGAGCGGACCGACCTGCCGCTACGCGACAGTTTAGCCCGTTTTCTTGGCGGCAAGCGCCTGCTGCTGGTGCTGGACAACTTCGAACACGTCCTGCCCGCGGCGGTTCTGCTGCCCGCATTGCTGACCGGCTGCCCCGGCCTTAAGCTGCTCGTCACCAGTCGCGAGCAGCTACGCTTGATCGGCGAACGGCACTTCCCCGTCGGGCCGCTCCCCTTTCCCGACGCCCACGCGACGGTCGAGCCTGCGCAGCTTAGCGCCTATCCGGCCGTGCAGTTGTTCGTCCAACGCGCGCAGGACCAGACCCCGGACTTCGTGCTCAACGCCTCCAACGCTGCTGCCATTGCCAGGATCTGTGCTCGCCTGGATGGGATTCCCCTGGCGATCGAGCTGGCGGCGGCGTGGGTGCGCACGCTGCCGCCGGGAGCGCTACTGCCACGGCTCGACCAACACCTGGCGCTGCTCACGGGCGGTCCTCGTGACGCTCCGGCGCGCCATCAAACCCTGCGAGCGACGATCGATTGGAGCTACGACCTGCTCGTCGATGCGGAGCGCCGGCTGTTTCGGCGGCTGGCAGTCTTCGCCGGCGGCTGGTCGCTGGACGCTGCGGAAGGTGTCTGTACCGATACGATGCTTTCTCCCAAAGACGTCTTGGCGCTCCTCGCCCGTCTAGTCGAGCAATCGCTCGTCATGGTCGAGAGTCACGACTCAGCCCTGCGCTACCGCCTGCTGGAGACACTGCGCCAGTATTGTCACGAGCGGCTCGATGAGAGCGGGGAGCGGGAATGGCTGCAGCGCCAGCACGCCGCATACTTTGCGCAACTGGTGGACGCAGCCGAGACACGGCTCACCGGGCCGGACCAACTGACGTGGTTGAGCCTGCTGGAGGCGGAGCACGATAACATCCGCGCCGCGCTCGCCTGGTGTGAGACAGGCAGTGATCGCGAAGACGTGATCCTGGGGTTGCGGATTGTGGGAGCGCTCTGGCGCTTCTGGCGCGTGCACGGTCATCTGAACGAAGGCCGGCGCTGGTCGGAGCGGCTGCTGGCGGCTGGTGGCAGCGGACCCAATGCCGTGCGTGCAAAAGCGCTGTTTGGCGCCGGCAACCTCGCCTGGAATCAGAACGATTACGACGGCGCAAGCCGCCTGCTCGGCGAAGCTCTCACCCTGGAACGCGGCGTGGGGAATAGCGAACGGATCTGCATGTGCCTGAACAGCCTGGGCATCATCGCCCAGTATCGGCGCGAATATGCGCACGCGCGGCGCCTCCTCGAAGAGAGTCTCGCGCTCGCACGCGGACTCAAAAACGCGGAACGTATCGCCACCACGCTGAACAACCTGGGCCTGCTCGAACTGTACGAGGGGAACTACGAGCAGGCAGTATCCCTGTACCAGGAGTGCCTTGGCCTCAACGAACGGGTGCTGCGCAACCAGCAGGGTATCGCGCTGGCGCACCTCAACCTCGGCACGACCTGCCGGTGTCTGGACGACTGCGGTGCAGCGGCGGAGCACTACCGCGCAAGCCTGGAGATCCTGCAGCAGCTGGGGGACAGACAACTCGTCGCGGACGGCCTCGCAGGTATGGCCGGCGTCGCGGTCGCGACGGACCGGGCGCAACAGGCAGCCCGGCTTCTGGGGGCAACCGCGCAGCTCCGAGAGATGGCCGGGGCCGCGATACCCCTGGCGGAGCGCGAGGACTTTGACTCCATCGTCGCCAGGGTACGCGGAACGCTCGGGGACGAGGCGTACGCCGCGGCCTTCGCCGCTGGAGGCGCGCTTACACCCGAGGCAGCGGTCGCCGAAGCACTGGCCTGCGCCCGTGCGGCAGCGGCGATGCCCGCGGGAACCGTGAGTGCTGAGTCTGATCTCAGCGCCTGGGCGCCTTCAGCGCTGCCATCGGCACCGCGTGTAGACACAGCTCACGCTCACCCGCTCAGTGCACGCGAGCTCGACGTTCTCCGCCTCCTCGCAGCGGGAAGGAGTAACCGCGAGATCGCGGAGGCGCTGGTGCTCAGCGTCCGCACGGTGGAGACGCACGTGGCGCGGATCTACCAGAAGATCGGCGCGGCGAATCGGGCGGAGGCCGCCGCCTACGCCGTGCGGCAGGGCCTCGTTCCGGCGTAGTTCATGTTCCCTGCGTCGGGTGCGGAGCGTATTCACATTGCTATGCCACAGCCGTCCTTCGCCATGGTTTGACCGTGCCCACGGCGCTCTCTACAGTGGCGAAGATGCAGATATCAGACATAAGAGACCGCAGCGGGCCGCGCCGGGCGCCGGCGCCGCGTGTGACTCAGGAGCCGCCCTGCCATGACCGCCTTGCGCTTCTCCACCCAGGCTTTCGCCAAAGCGCCGCTGCACCTGGCCAACACCGACGAGTTCATCGTCAAAGGCGGCCGGCATCTTTTCCCCCGCCTCAGCGACGCCTTCCAGGGTATCCGCCAGATCGGCGTGATCGGCTGGTCCTCGCAGGGGCCGGCGCAGGCGCAAAACCTGCGCGACTCGCTCTCCGGCTCCGGCATCATCGTCAAGGTCGGGCTGCGCTCCGGCTCCGGCTCGGTGCCCGCGGCCGAGCGCGCTGGCTTCACCCGCGCCGCCGGCACGCTGGGCGAGATGTACGACGTGATCCGCGAGTCCGACCTGGTGCTGCTGCTGATCGCGGACGCGGCGCAGGCGCAGGAGTACCGGCAGATCTTCGCCGCGCTGCACCCCGGCGCCACGCTCGGTCTCTCGCACGGCTTCCTGCTCGGCTATCTGAAGAGCATCGGCGCTTCGTTCCCGGCGAACGTCAATGTGATCGGCGTCTGCCCCAAGGGCATGGGGCCGTCGGTCCGGCGGCTGTACGAGCAGGGCGCGGACATCGACGGCGCCGGCATCAACTCCAGCTTCGCCGTCGAGCAGGACGTGACCGGCCATGCCACGGACTACGCCCTGGGCTGGTCGGTGGCGCTCGGCTCGCCCTTCACCTTCCAGACCACGCTGGAGTCGGAGTACAAGTCGGACATCTTCGGCGAGCGCGGCATCCTGCTCGGCGCGGTGCACGGCATCGTCGAAGTCCTCTACCGCTGGTACGTAAACGGCGGCATGTCCAAGGACGACGCCTTCATCAACTCCGTCGAGGCGATCACCGGGCCGATCAGCAAGCTGATCTCGCACCACGGCATCCTCGCCGTCTACGAGTCGTTCGGCGAGGCGGACAAGGAAACCTTCCGCCGCGCCTACTCGGCCGCCTACCAGCCGGCGTTCGAGATCCTGATGGAGATCTACGACGAGGTGTCATCGGGCAACGAGATCCGCAGCGTGGTGATGGCCAACCAGCGCTTCGGCCGCTACCCGATGGGCACGATCGACGGCACGGAGATGTGGCGCGTCGGCGAGGGCGTGCGGGCGCGACGCGGCAGCTTCAGCACGCCCATTCCGCCGGTCACGGCCGGCGTGTACATCGCCACGATGATGGCGCAGGTGGACCTGCTGAAGGAGAAGGGCCACCCCTACTCGGAGATCGCCAACGAGTCGATCATCGAGGCGGTTGATTCGCTGAACCCATACATGCACTTCAAGGGCGTGGCCTACATGGTGGACAACTGCTCCACCACGGCGCGGCTGGGCTCGCGCAAGTGGGCGCCACGCTTCGACTATGCCCTGATGCAGAACGCGTTGCCGAAGCTCGACCGCGGCGACCCGGCCGACGCCGAGCTGATCCGGACCTTCGAGACGAACGACATCCACCAGGCGCTGGCGACGTGCTCCGAGCTGCGCCCGCCGGTGGACATCGCCATCCTCGGGTAGGTCACAGGTGACTGGTGACAGGTGACAGTGTGGCCCGTCTCCAGACCCTCCTGTCACCAGTCACCTGTAACCTATCGCCTGCGCAGGCCGGCGAGCAGGCGGTCGAGCGATTCGCCGACCTCGGCGCGGGCGGCCGGCGGGTCCGGCGCTTCGGCGAGTAATATGCCGGCCTCGCCCAGGGCGCCGAGCAGCAGGTGCGGCTCAAGCCGCTTTCTTGAGGCCTTCGAGGCTGCGACTGGGAGACCCATCTTCGATCAGGGCAGCTCCATGTTCACGTCGAATCCACGCGGTACGAGTTCAGCCGTGATAAGGGTCCAGACCTCTCGCGCCTCTTGTACGGCGAGCCGTGCGTCCTCATCAGTAGCATCTGGCAGATTCTCAAGGTATCGGCCCTCGATGACCCACTCAGTCAGCGCCTGTAGACTTGCGGGCTGTGCCTTCACCGCCCAATTTCCAGGCAGCATGCCACGAAGCTGCTCAAGGTCATGGACTTTGCCATACTGAATTCCCTCATGTCGCAGCGCGCCCTTCAGAGTCTTCTCGGCGGCTTGCTGAGCGTTGAAGCATGCGTGGCGCGGGAGACCGGTGCTTGCTCCTGCGATGATGTCCTCGGCAAGTTGCAGGTCTTCACGCGCCAGCTTGAGGAGGTGACGAACGGCCGTGCGCCGGCTACCCGTGACCATACGCGAGTCTGCCCTCTCGAGCTTCGCTGCGGTCGTAAAGTACGCGCCCCTCACGCAGCGCGGAATAGAGCACGCTACTCGGCTCGTCTCCACGCTGGGCGATGTCGACCGGATCGGTGACTATGATATCGTGCGGCACGCGGACGCCAGCCAGCGCCTTACGAATCTCGATCGCCGCGCCGCGCCGATCGTCCGCCGACGGCAGCACAATCAACAGATCTACATCACTATCCGGCCCGGCTTCACCACGAGCATGCGAGCCGAACAGAATCACCCGGAGCGGATGGAAGTCGTGCACAATGCGATCGGTCATCTCACGGATCCATGCGGCTTCGGGGAGTTCTGCATCGACGGCATTCGTCCTAATCGTTGGAATACCGATGGACGCCTGCCTCTCAACGCCCAGGTCGAGCACCGCCGCCTGCTCGGACGATTGCTGCTCGGCAGCTTCCTTCGTGGGCGTCAGATAGAGCGGCTGCAGGTGCAGCAGCACATCGACGACCAGTACCGCCAGCGGTTCCTGCGCCGCTGCCTCAGGAAACAGGCCGTGCGCGATGTCGTTCCGCAGATTGAGCCCCTGCTGGTCGGTCAAGAGGAAGCGCAAATAGGCGATTGCACCCGCCCCGAGGCCATCGACGAGCTGCGGCGTTGCCAGCACGTCATCCAGTCCCACGAGCATCGTGATGCCGCTACTCGCCTTGACACTCGTCGTGGGAAGCCCAACCTTGCCGCGCAGCCGCCTGAGGATGTCCTCGAGCTGCGGCACAAGGACAAACAGCGCGCTGGCATAATCGCGGGCGAAGAAGCGCTCCAGCCCCGTTCGCACCAGCGGCAGCTTCTCAGCATCGAACGCGACACCCGAGGCGAGGAAGTCGGTAATCGTGTCCGCCGTCCAGCGCTGTGCCTCCGCCATACGTCCATAGAGCCGCGCGAGCACGACGCCACGCATCTGGGCCCAGAGGTGGTACAAATCGAAGACCTGCGCGTCCCGACGCGCCGCGTCAGTCGTGGCGTTGGCAACAAGGCGGCCATCATGGCTGTATCGGTTTCGCCCGATCGCGCTCAGCAGCGGATGTAACGCCGCGAGCGTGGCAGCCTGTGCTTCCAGATGCGCCTTCGCCGGGTGCCAGTCCGGCCGGGTTGCAATGAAGGCGAGCGACTGCGCCGGCGGAAGGTCGCGCAGCGCGACCGCCAGCCGATCGGTCGCGTCGAAGTCCAGTTCGACCGACGTACGGAAGGTCTTGAACTCCGGCAGTGTCTCGTCTTGCTCTTCCTCCAGCCGTCGTTTCATCCGTTCGGCCTGCTCCGTAAAGCCGAGGTCTGCGTAATGCCTGAAGGCCTCGCGGAGAAAGTGCGCCGCTGCGAGGTGCGAGCGACCATCGGCCATCGCCGCCTGTGCCTCGATCGCTTCACCCAATGCCACAAGTGCTCGCCGCTCACCCTCCGCGTCACGCAGGCGTCGGGCGAAGCGCGCCGCAAGCTGATAGGCGTACCGTGCACGGAAGGATTCCGCCTCACCGCCGCCGCGCAGGAAGGCGGCAGCATCTTCAGCGTACTGCCGGCCCTTCACCAGTTCCTCGCGATCGATGAACCGGTCCGGGATCTCGAGGATCCATGGGAGAAGCTCAAGGCCATCAAACGGCGGCGCACTCTCCTCCCGCTCAGTGAGCGCATCAAGCAGCGCCTGCTTTCCCTCCGCGACCAGCTCAGCCTGCTGGAGCTGAAGTGCAAGCTGCAGTGCCCGCAGGATCGCGTCGTGGCGGCGATAGCTGTACGTCTCGGCGAGCAACGGGACCGATGCGAGATACGCCTGCGCCGCCATGAGGGCGCGCTGATACCCCCCTTCCATCTCCCACAGAACATCGGCGTAGCGCGCACGGTGCACCGGCGAGGTGGTGTTCAACACTCCGGTCGCCGCGTGCACGTAGAAACCGGCCCGGTTACGCAAATCGTCGAAGTCCGGCAGCTTGGAGCCGTTGGCCAGCTCGAACTTCGGCTGCCAGCGCCGTCCCCGGCGTTCACCCGGCTCCGGCGTCCTGGGCTGGAGGTCCCAGAGAATGGCTTCGTACCAGAGTGGCTGCAGGCTCTCATCCTCCGCGAGTCCGACCTCCTGCACGCGCCGCCAGATGGCGTGGAACGCCTGCGCCCGTTGGAAGTCATCAACCAGCGGATCCGCTTCGAGGCGCGCACGGGTCTCGTGAAACTCGCACACCGCCTCGTCCGCGACGGCGCGCTGCTCAGCGGTGATCGTTGTGCGCTCTACCATGTCGATACCGTATCAGATCGAGAACACCGATGAGTGATGCTGCTCTCTGTCGGCGTTCATACAGCGCGCAGGCCAGCGAGCAGGCGGTCGAGCGATTCGCCGACCTCGGCGCGGGCGGCCGGCGGGTCCGGCGCTTCGGCGAGTAACATGCCGGCCTCGCCCAGGGCGCCGAGCAGCAGGTGCGCCAGCGGTTCCAGCGGCTGCGGCTCGAGCTGGCCCGCGTCGACCGCGGCCTGCAGCGCCGTGCGCGTCGCGCCCAGGCCGTAGCGTTCGTCCATCTCCCGCCAGGCGGGCCAGCCCAGCACGGCGGGACCGTCGATCAGCACGATCTGGCGCATCGCCGGCTCCAGGCAATTGTCGAGAAACGCCTGCATCGCCGTGCGCATGCGCTGCCAGGGGTCGGCAATGGCGCCGGCCGCGACGGCGAGGCGGGCCATCGACTCCTGCTGCACGTCCTCGACCACGGCGCGGAAGAGGTCCTGCTTATCCTTGAAGTGGTAGTAGAGGGCGCCACGGGTGACGCCGGCCTGGCGCACGATCTCTTCCGTGGCCGTACCGGCGTAGCCGCGCTCCGTGAACAGGCGGCGACCCACGTCGAGCAGCAGGCGGCGCGTCTGCTCGGTTCGGTCTGCCTGACTGCGCTTCGTCGCCATACAGACGGTGTGTATGCTCCGATGAGTAGTCGAATGATAGCACAGGCGCGGCGGGGCACCTATCCCTGCCTCGCTCGGACTCGGCTGCGCATCTCCGGTCTCCGACGGTTGCGCTGCGCGCCCATGCCAGACAGAGCCGTTCCGTACAGATGCCGCGCGCGGCGGGGTTGGGTCCGCCGGCGGCCTTGAAAGGGCGGGGCGCCGCGTGCCAGCATGACCGCATGCCGGATGCGACCGCGGCTGCCTCGCCACACGCCTTCGTGCGGCCGCGCGCCGTGCCGCCGGGCGGCACAATCGCCGTCGTGCTGCCCGCCAGCGCCGTCGATGCGGGGCAGATCGAAGCCGGCACGGCGAGTCTGCAGGCGGCCGGCTTCAGCGTGCGGCTGCCGGCCGACGCGCTGGCGCGCCGTGGCTATCTGGCAGGTGCAAGCGACGCCGCCAAGGCCGCGGCGCTGGTCGCCGCCTTTGCCGATCCCGGTGTCGACGCGATCCTCTGCGCCCGCGGCGGCTACGGCTCGATGCGCCTGCTGCCGCTGATCGACTGGGAGACCGTGCGCGCACATCCGAAGCCGCTGGTCGGCTTCAGCGACGTGACCGGGCTGCACCTGGCGCTGCACCGCGAGGCCGGCCTGATCAGCTTCCACGGCCCGATGCCGGTCTGGGACCTGCCGGACGCCGAGCCGGCCTGGAACCTCGCCGGGCTGATCTCCGCCCTGACCTCCACGCAGCCGCTGCACAGGATCGCCGCGCCGCCCGGCGCTGCCGTGCCGGAAGCCCTGGTGCCCGGTATCGGCGAGGGCGTGCTCGAAGGCGGCAACCTCACACTGCTCGCCGCCCTCTGCGGCACGCGCTGGCAGCCCGATCTGCGCGGCTGCATCGCCCTGATCGAGGACACGCACGAGTCGCCCTACCGTGTCGATCGCATGCTGACGCAACTGCTGCTTGCCGGCGCCTTCGCCGGCGTGCGCGGCGTGCTCGTCGGCGATTCGCCCGACTGCGACCGCCCGCCCTCCCCGCGCGGCCTGACGCTGCGCGAGGTGCTGCTTGACCGGCTCGGCGGGCTGGGCGTGCCCGTGCTCTACGGCTTCCCCTGCGGCCACACCCCGTACCGCGCGACGCTGCCACTCGGCGTGCGCTGCCGCCTGGACACCGCCGCCGGCACGCTCACGCTGCTGGACGCCGCCTGCGTGTAGCGGGCCCTCGCGTCATGTCACATACCCCTCGCCCAATTCCGGGCGAGGGGCGATCTCGCGGTGCTGGATCGGGGCGGCGTCGGGTTAGTCAACGCACGCCGTGCCTCGTTGCAAAGCTTCGCTAACCCGACACCCAACCGTATTAGCAACCAAGGATCGCCCCTCTCCTTCGCCCAGGATTGGGAGAAGGAGAGGGGGACGGGGGTGAGGATGAGGCCTGCTCTACCCGGCCCGCGCGTAGGCGTGCAGCGTGCGGCCCTCCGGGTCTTTGAAGGCGAAGGTGCGGCCGAACTCTTCGTTGTGCGGCTCGCTCACCGTCTCGACGCCGCGCTGCTTCCACGCCGCGTAGGCCGCGTCGACGTCGTCGACCAGCAGATAGAGCTCGATCTCGCGCGGCGTGTTGTGCTCCTGCGCCGCCATGATCGCCCACATCGAGCCTTCGCGCGTGGTGAACTGGCTGAAGGCGCCCTCGATCTCCTCTTCGGCGGCCAGGCCGAGCTGCTCGGTGAAAAAGCGCCGCGTCGCGCCCATGTCCCTCGTCGTGAGGATGGCGTAGGTCAGCCCCTTGATCACGGTAAACCCTCCCTGTGTCTGCTCGCGGCCGGATTCCCTGCCGGCCACAGACTTAGGCTACGCGAGGGTTCCTGACAGCGTGGTGGCAGGAGCGCGCGGCGGTTCAGAAAGAATGTTCTGCTGTTCCACCGGCGCGTACCGTTCCAGCAGGGCGCGGGCCTCCGTCGCCAGGCGCTCACACAGCGCCGCCGGCTCCAGCACCTCGGCGGCCGCGCCCCACTGCAGCAGCCAGCCCAGCAGCTCGCGCTCATCGCGCAGCGCATAGACGAAGACCGGCTCTCCGCCCAGATCAGCTTCTTCGCGCAGGAAGAGGTAGGGCTGGCGCTCGCGCGCCCAGCGCAGCGCCGCGGCGTCGAAGCGCACGCGCGCCTCGGGGAAGCGGCTGAGGGCATCGCCGGACTCGGGACCGATGGCGGCGTGGCGCCCGCCACGTACGAAGCGCTCCTCCAGCACCTCCAGCCGGTCGATGCGATCCAGGTGGAAGAAGCGCGGCGCCCGCCGCAGCCGGCACCAGCCGGCCAGGTGCCAGGCGCCGGCGCCGTAGATCAGGCTCACCGGTTCGACGTCGCGCTCCTCGGAGGCAGGGCGCAGATAGGCGTGGTAGAGCAGCCGCACGACGCGCCGCTCGCGGATGGCGCGCCGCAGCAGCGCCTGCGAGGGCCGCGCCGGCCGCTCGCCGAAACCGGGAAAGCACAGCTCCTGCAGCCAGCGGGCCACATCGGCGCGCTTCTCCGCCGGGAGCACGGCGGCCAACTTCTTCAGCGCCGTTTCCGCCTCGGCGCGCAGCTCGGGGTCGAGCCGCCGGCGCAAATACTCGCCGCCGAGCAGCAGCAGCGCCGCCTCCGTGGACGTGAAGCTGAGCGGCGGCAGAAAGTAGCCGTCGAGCAGCCGGTAGCCCTTGCCCGGCGTGGCGACGACGGGCACGCCCGCCTCGCAGAGCGCCTCCACGTCGCGGTAGACGGTGCGCACGCTCACTTCAAAGGCGCGGGCGAGGTCCTCGGCGCGGCGCTCGCCGTGCGCCTGGAACTCGAGCAGGATGCCCATCAGCCGGTCGGTGCGATTCATCCATCACTCGCCGGAGGGGGCGAAGCCGAGCAGTTGCCGGGTGAGCTGGATGTGGCCCAGGTGCAGGGCGCCGTGCTCGACGGCGTGCAGCAGGCACTCGCGCGCCGTCATCTCGCCCTCCGGCAGCGTGCCGCGGTAGGCGGTGGGCGGCGTCAACGTCTTGTCGAGCGCCGCGTCGGGCAGACTGTCGAAAGCGTCGTGCACCTCCGCGATCCAGCGCCGGCAGCGGGCGGCCAGGTCGGCGAAGCTGCCGCTGGCGGTGAACTCGGCGGCGCGATCGCGCGGCACCGTGCGGCCGGCGCCGAGCGCGAGCGTCCAGAACTCGCCGGCGCCGAACAGGTGCGTGGCGAGCGTGAACAGGCTGTTCGTCTCCGGCAGGTCAAGCTTGCGGTTGAGCGTCTCCTGCGGAATACCCTCCAGCGCGGTGAGCGTGTCCTGCCCGATGCGCTCGAACACCATCGCGAACTGCGCCGCTTCGCCCGCCATGTTGCACCTCGCCCAGCCCGGCAGATGCGCTGCCGGCTGCTTCATGATAGCCGAGGCGAAGAGCGACGGCAGCGGCGTGGAGCTACTGCTCGCTCTGCGTGCTCTGTGTGGAGACTTCGAGCGGCGCCAGCAGCGGCGCACCCTGGCTGTCGTCGAAGCCATAGGTGACGAAGCTGATGCGCGATGGACAGCAGAGCGGGTCGGCGTCGCTGTAGCGCGAGAACTGCGCCGTGATGCGGCCGGAGCTCACCAGGCGCACGATCGTGGCCGAGCCGTCGAAGCGCGAGTTCATCGCCTCGGGCGAGATCGTGCCGGCGAAGGCGCCGTTAACGAAGACGAAGAACTGGTAGCCGAAGGGCCGGCACATGCCGTCGTAGCCGGAGAGGCCGCTGATCAGGGTGATGCCCCAGCCGCCCTGGTAGGCGCCGAACAGCGTCCAGCCGGCGTCGCTCACCGCCTGGTCCTCGGCCGTCTCGACGGGGCGCTCGTCCTGGCCGCACCTCGGGTTACTGAAGTCGCCGGCGGGCGCCGCGGGCACGGCCGCGCCGGCCGTGTTCCAGTTGACGAGCGGCTGATCCATCCATGACCCGTCGGCGTGCGCGGGCCGTGCGCCGACCAGCGCCAGCGCCGCCAGGAGCAGCGCGGCAAGCACCAACAAACGCTTCATCGATCGCTCCGTCCGAGGCAGGCCAGCGGCACATACCTCGCATGCAGTGCAATTCTTGCACGCACATCCACGAGGCGACAGGCGCCCGTCACTGCAAAACGCTGGCAAGGCACCGAGCCAGGAATCGCCAGATGACGGCAGCGTTGGATGGCGACGCTGTTGCTTCGCTGCCGTCCGGCGTGCTACGCGTAGACGCACAGGCTGAAACCGCTTGGCCTCAGCAGGAGGATCGCCATGTGCGCCACGGCCGCCGCGCAGCCGGAGATCGCCGATCTCGTCCACGCCGAGATGGAGCGCTGGGAGGTGCCCGGCCTTGCCGTCGGCGTGCTGCACGAGGGGCGCAGCGAGGCGTGGGGTTTCGGCGTCGCCAGCATCGAGACGCGTCAGCCCGTGACCGCCGACACGCTCTTCCAGATCGGCTCGATCAGCAAACTGTTCACCGCCACGCTGGCGATGCAGCTCGTCGAGGCCGGCACGGTCGATCTGGACGCGCCGATCGCCTCGCACCTGCCGGAGTTGCGGCTGGCCGACGCCGCGGCGCAGGGCAGCGTCTCGCTGCGCCACCTGCTGACGCACACCGCCGGCTTCTACGGCGACCGCTTCGACGATTTCGGCCTGGGCGACGATGCGCTGGCGAAGGCCGTCGCAAGCTTCGACCAGTTACGCCAGTACACAGCGCCGGGCGAGCTGTGGAGCTACTGCAACACCGGGTTCCAGCTCGCCGGCCACCTGGTCGAGCGGCTGCGCGGCCAGGCGTTCGAGACGGCGGCGCGCGAGCGGCTGTTTGCGCCGCTGGGACTGGAACGCTGCACCTACTTCGCGCACGAGGCGATCACCTATCCCGCCGCCGTGGGCCATGTGCAGCCGCCGGGCAAGGAGAACCGCATCGCGCGGCCCTATCCGATTCCGCGGGCGATGAACGCCGCGGGCGGCATCATCGGCACGGTGGGCGACCTGCTGCGCTTCGCGGCGTTTCATATGGGGCAGCTTCCGGTCGATGGCGTGCTCGGCGCCGAAAGCGTGCGGGCGATGCAGCAGCCCCAGGTGGAGGCCGCGCTGGCGCCGCACTGGGGGCTGGGCTGGATGATCGACACGATCGACGGCGCCAGGCTGATCGGCCACGGCGGCGCGACGAACGGCTTCAATGCGCGGCTCGTCTTCGTGCCCGAGCGCAGCTTCGCGCTGGCGATCCTCACCAACAGCGGCCAGGGCTCGGCCGCCTACCGGCCGATCGAAGCGGCGCTGCTGAAGCGCTATCTGGGCCTGCGCACGGCTGAGCCTCCCGCGATCACCCTGCCGGCAGAATCGCTGGCCCGCTACGCCGGCGCCTACGAGCGGCCGCTCTCGCAGTTCACGCTAACGCCGGCAGACGGCGGCCTGCGCGTGGAGATGACCGTGCGCAGTCCACTCTCCGGCACGGAGACGGTGATGCCGCCCTACCACGCCGAGCCGATCGGCGAGCGCAGCTTCCGCATCACCCACGGCGCGCCGGCGGGCTCGACCTTCGACTTCATATTGAGTGCGGATGGCAGCGTGCGCTTCCTGCGCTTCGGCGGGCGGGTGAGCGACCCGGCCCCCATCCCCCGCCCCTTCCCCCAATCCTAGGGGAAGGGGAGATCTAAGCGCGGGGCAGCCGGGGCTGAAGGCGTGGCTACGGATGGGGTGAAGGACAGGAAGAACTGGGTGCGGGGCGTGGCGGCTGACCGCGGCATCGGGATGTGGGCGGCGATCGATGAGTACTTGGAGCTGCTGGAGCGGCGGCGGGCGGTGCTGCTGACGATCGTCGAGGGGCTGCCGAGCGTGGCGCTGGACTGGACGCCGCTGCCGGCCGGGACAAGCTCAATCGCGATGCTGGCGCACCACTGCGCAGACGATCTGCGCTGGTGGCTCGTCGAGGAGTTGAGCGGCCGACCGGTTGGCCGCGACCGGGTGCGTGCCTTCGCCGTGCGCGGTGAGGACGGCGCGACGCTGGCGGCGGTGCTGAACGCGGCGTTCGATGAATGCGCCGCCGCGCTGCGCGGGTTGGACCCTGCCGCGCTGGAGCGCTTTTGGCCGGTCGGCATCGCGCATCCGCGGCGCGGACAGCGGCAGTCGGGGCACTTCCGTGTCTACTACGCGCTGCTGCACCTGATGGAACACGTCGGCCAGATGCAGCTCACGCGCCAGCTGTGGGAGGCAGCGAACGCCCGCGTCTGAGTCGCCTGGGGCAACTGCACCCCGCGCTGATTTCACCAGCTGCCACTGCCGCCGGCTACTTGCTCATCGCGTTGCGCAAGGTGGCGCCGTCGAAGCCGGACGGCACCTGACCGGTCTGGGCGAAGTAGTAGACGGCCGCACGCACGATCTGGTTGAGCGTGGCGACGATCAGGCTGAGCAGCGCCAGGTAGACGGCGGCGATGCCGATGCAGGCCAGCGCCTGGGTATGATCGGCGGAGAAGAAGCCGCGCAGACCGAGCACGATCGCCGGCAAGGCGAACAGCCCGCTGATCATGCCGATGCCGATGTTGCTGCTCACCTCTTCGCCCCAGACCTTGTGCACCAGGCCGATGCTGCGGCCGAGCACGCTGAACGGGTCGCCGCCCTCGGCCACGATCACGGGCACGCTCAGGAAGGTCGCGATCTCCCAGGCGGCGCCGAACAGCAGCACGGCCAGCAGGCCGCCGAAGCGCAACTGCCGCCCGATCGTGCGCAGCAGCACGCCGACCGTGGCCGAGATCGCCGCCAGCACCAGGATCGTGATGATGTTATCGACGGCGACCCAGAGGCCGTGCTCGAAGCCGAGCTCGCCGCCGTTCAGCCGCTCCAGCACGATCGCGACGAGCGCCGTGTTGAAGAAGACCGAGATGAACGAGGTCGTCATGTAGAGGATGAACAGCCGCATCAGCGGGAAGCCGCTGTGCAGATGGTCCGAACTGCGCATCGCCCCGTAGACCGGCGCCAGGATGATCGCCGTGGCGAGCACGGTGCAGACGGTGCTGAGCAGCGTGAACAGTAGCAGCCGCTTGTCCGCCCAGAGGATGCGGGCGCTCGTCTGCGTTAGCAGCCAGCCACGGTAGATGCGATCGATGAACACGCCTCGCCTCCAGGGCGCCGCGCCGCGCGGCCGGCGCCACTGCGCATCAGCATCGGCGGAGGGCGGCGAAGACTGAAGGAGCGAACCAGTGACGGCTGGAACCCGCGCCGAGGCCGGGCGGGGAAAAGTTCTGACTGCGGCAGCGGGCGATGGCTGACGTGCCGGCCGGCGCTGCGGTCGTGCGTGATGCTATCCTGCAGGCGGTGCCGGCGGCGCCCTGATCGCGCGGCCACGGCGCCAGGATTCGGCGAAGGAGCACTCCGCCATGATCGTCGCCACCACCTTCGATATCGCGGGCTACGAGGTGACCGAGACGCTGGGCGAGGTCTTCGGCATCACCGTGCGCAGCCGCGGCCTGTTCGGCAACATCGGCGCCGGGTTGAAGTCGCTCGTCGGCGGCGAGATCAAGCAGTACACCTCGCTGCTGGAGCAGGCGCGCGAGCACGCCGTGCAGCGCATGATCGAGCGCGCCACCGCCGCCGGCGCCGACGCCGTGGTGATGATGCGCTTCGACTCTTCGGAGATCGGCAACACGATGTCCGAGATCGTCGCCTACGGCACCGCCGTCAAGCTGCGCCCCGCCGGCTGATGCCGTCATTCTCAGCGAGACGCGGCGAACGGGATGCCGCCCCTGCCGCCTCTCAAGCTGTACAGGTACCGGAGTATACTGCTGCCACATGTGACGACAGGTGCGGCTGTACGGCGAGCATGGTGAGGGAGATCGTCATGGCCAGGCCGGATGACCCGTCACGCGAGGAAGCAGGCTTCCGCTGGCAGGTCGGCGTCTGGGACGGCATCTCCGACCTGTATGTGCGCGAAATCGACAACCGCTTTCAGCCAGTCATCGAGCGCCTCATCAACCGTGCGGCTCTGCGGCCGGGCGAGCGCGTGCTGGACCTGGGCGCCGGCACCGGCGCGGTGGCGCTGCGCGCGGCGCCGCTGGTGGCGCCGCACGGCAGTGTCCTGGCCGTTGATCCGAGCCCGGCAATGCTGGCCCGCGCGGAGCAGCGCAGCCGGGCGCTGGCGCAGGGGCAGATTCGCTTCGTCGAGGGGCGCGGCGAAGCGATCCCGGCCGAGACGGCGAGCCTCGATGTTGCGCTGGCGTCGCTGAGCCTGATGTATGCCATCGACCGAGCGGCGGTGGCGCGAGAGCTGGGCCGTGTGCTGCGCCCCGGCGGCCGCCTCGTGGCGGCGGTCTGGGCGGGGCCCGAGCAGTGCGATATCGTGCGCTTCCAGGCCGCCGCCGGGCGGTTTGCCCCCATGCCGCCGGTGCAAGGTGTTGGTCCCGGCGCCCTGGCCGACCCAATGCCGTTTCTGGCACAGCTCGCCGCGGCTGGGATTGCCGCGACGGTCGAAAGCGAGCTGCTCAGCTTCACCTTCCCCGATTTTGCGACCGCCTGGGAGGTACTGGCCGGCGTCACCACGGCCAGTCTGGCTCGCGAGCGGCGGGCGGAGGCACAGGCGGCCGTGCAGGCCGAGATGTGGGCCGAACCGAACCAGCCGCGCCAGTTCCAGAACCGCACGAGGTTCATCGCCGGACGGCGGTAGACTCAGCCACGCTCCACCGGCAGGGACGCGTCGCGCCGGCGCTCTAACGGCCGCGAGCCCGGCGGACGCATCCATGCCGCGCCGCGCCTGCTGGGAGGCGTTCGCCTGAGGCGCGGCCGGCCCCACTCCAGCAGCCGCTGCAGCAGCGCCCGCAGGGCGGGCGTTTGGCGCAGCGCCGCGCGCAGCAGCGCGATCTCCGGTTCGGAGAGCACCAGCGGGGCGCGCTGGTACATGCCGCGGTGGTTGTAGTAGCAGAAGCGCACGCTTTCGCTGCCGGCCGCCTCGCCCTCGGTGTAGCGCAGCAGTTGCAGCGCCGGCACGTGGTACTCGCCTTCGACCCGCGCCTCTTCCGCCACAACGCCGCTGCCCCAGTGATAGCTGAAGGTGCGTTGCTTCGCACCCTTCGCCGCCTTCGCCATGCTGCACCTCACCGCCGGGGCGCTCACGCCTGCCGGCCCGCCTTATCCTATCCGCCCTTCGGCGCACGTTGTCGCCCGGGCGGCGCTGCATCATGCTCCCGGGTGATCCCGCCGCGGCTCGACCGAACCGCGCCGAAAGTGGCCGTACACGTGCGTTCATGTAAGCAAAACCACCCGGCGGTCGAAACTCAAAAGGGGCGGTCCACCGCGGCGTGATACGCTGAAAGTACGATGCACTGGGAAGAGATCGTCCGCACGATCGGCTACGCCGGGCTCTTCGCGATCCTCTTCGCGGAGACGGGGCTGCTCGTCGGCTTCTTCCTGCCCGGCGACACGCTGCTGATCTCCGCCGGGCTGCTGGCCGCGCGCGGCCACCTGCACCTCGCCGGCGTGCTGGCGGCGATGATCGCCGGCGCCGTGCTGGGCGATGCAGTCGGCTACCTGATCGGCCGGCAGGCAGGCAAGCGGCTCTACGGGCGCGAGGATTCGTTCTGGTTCCGGCACGATCACATAGAGAAGGCCCGCCGCTTCTACGCGCGCCATGGCGGCAAGACGATCGTGGCCGCGCGCTTCATTACCGGCCTGCGCACCTTCGCGCCCGTGGTCGCCGGCGCCGCTGAGATGGGCTATCCACGCTTCGCCTTCTTCAATGTCGCCGGCGCCGTGGGCTGGATCGGCAGCATCACCATGCTCGGCTACCTCTTCGGCAACGCCGTCAGCCGCTACGACCACTACGTGTTCATCGGCGCCGTTGCGCTGCTGCCCTTCCCCAGCCTGATCGGGCTCACGCAGGTGTTCCGCCTGCGCCGCGCCCGCGCCCGCTTCTACGCCCGGCGCCTGCTGCCGGAGGTACAGCCCGTCGAGGCCGACGAGTAGGAACCGCGCCGGTCTCCTGCTACCGCACCGCGATCGGCAGCGTCCAGCGGATGGCGCGGAAGCCCTGCTGGTCTTCGACCACGCTGCCCACGCCCGAGCCGGTGTAGGGCCAGACGGCGAGGCGATCGTCGCTGGCGAAGGTTGCGACGCGCAGGTAGAGGGTGAGGTTGCCGCTCGCCGGCGCCGTCGCGCTGACGGCGAGGGTGCAAGTGCCGCCAGCCGGCCAGGCGCCGCTGACGTCCGCCTCGGCGATCCACTGCGTGCTGGCGGCCTTGCCCACGCCGGCGCGCGTGCCGTTTCCCAGCGTGCTCACGCTGCTGCCGGGCGGGAAGACGTTCGCCCGCGCGTTCAGGTCGCAGGCGGTCAACTGGGCCGCCAGCCTGGTCGCGTCCGGCGAGCTGACGGTGATGCTGCCCTGGCTGCCCGCTGCGCCGAAGTTCTGCGCCGTGAGCTGGAAGGTGAACGTGCCGCCGGCCGCCGGCGCCTCCGCCTCCGCCTGCACGGCGGTGATCTTCAGCGCCGGCCTGCCCGCGCCCGCGTTCGGATTCGGCGGCAGCGAGAGGTCCGGCGTCGGCAGCGCGGCGGCGCGCGTGGGCGAGGGCGTCGGCCGCGGCGTGGCCGTCGGCGCCGGGCTGGGCGTAGCCGACGCGGTCGCGCTCGCCGCCGTCGCGGGCGAAAGATGGAACGGCGCGCTGGCGAGCACCACGGCCTCGCCCAGGCTCGGACCCTGCATCACCCAGGCGAAGAAATCGCCGGGCGCGAAGCGCTGCCGCGTGGAGCGCACCTCGAAGCACTTGTCGGCGATCGGCTCCAGCGCCAGCGGCGGCGAGAGGCCAACGAGCGCCGGATCGTTGTCGCCCCTCGGCGGCTGGTCGTGGTTGGTGAGCGCGATCAGCGGCCGCGCCGCGGCGGCGCCGGGCGTCAGCGAGAAACAGACATCGACGAAATCGCCGGCGGGAAAGGTGCCCGCGTGCTCGCGCTTGTTCGAGTCGTAGACCTGCAGGTTGCTGACCGTGGCGGCGCCGCCCACCCCGCGCGTGCCCGCGCCGCCGGTCGTGGCGGACGCGGCCGGCGGCGCCGTTGCGCTGGCCGCCGCGCTGGTCGCGGTCGCGGGCGTGTTGCCGCCGCGGCCACGGATCAGCACCGCCGCCAGCGCCGCGCCGCCCACGGCCAGCGTCGCGATGATGGCGCCGATCGCCAGGATCAGCGTGCGCTTGCCGCGCCCGGATCGCGCGGCCGCCGGCGTAAGGCTCGACGGCGTGTTGGAATCTGGATAGGCCGGCACATATTGCGGCGTGAAGGCGGAGGTCGGCTGCGGCGTGTGGGCCGGCGTTGCCGGAGGCGGCGGCACCGGCGTGGCGGGAAGCGTGATCGCCTCCGGCGCCTCAGCGACGGGCGCCGGCTCGGGCGGCATCAGCAATGTGCGCTCCTGGTCCTGCGGCCGCGCCGGCATGACCAGGGTGGCCGCATTCGGCGTGGCGCTGCTCAGCGCGGCCTGCAACTGCGCGGCGAAGGCGCCGGCCGAGGCCGGGCGGGCGGGCGGGCTCTTCGCCAGCGCGGACTCGATCGCGGCGTAGACGCCCTCCGGCAGGCCGGGGCATGCCTCGCGCAGCGGCGGCGGCGGATCGTAGACCTGGGCGTGCAGCACGGAAGCGGTATCGCCCACGAACGGCGGCTTGCCGGCCAGCAGCTCGTAACCCAACACGCCCAGCGCGTAGACATCCGCGGCCGGGCCGACGTCGACGCCGCGCACCTGCTCCGGCGCCATGTAGCGCGGCGTGCCGATGCTGTCGCCCGCCCGCGTGTAGGACGAGCCGCCCTGCGTGCGCGCGATGCCGAAGTCCATCAACACCACGCGCCCGCCCGGCTCGATCATCACGTTGGCGGGCTTAATGTCGCGATGCACGATGCCCGCGGCGTGCAGCGCGTCCACGGCGCTGCAGAGGCCGCGCAGAAGCTCGGCCGCGCGCGCGGGCGCGAAGCGGCCGTTCGCCGTGAGCGCGGCGGCCAGCGTCTCGCCGGCAATCAGCTCCATGGCGAAGAAGGGACGGCCGTCCGCCTCGCCCACGTCGTAGACGGTGACGATGTTGGGGTGGTGCAGGGCCGCGATCGCCCGCGCCTCGGCCAGGAAGCGCTGGCGGATCACCGCGTCGGCGGCGAGGTGCGGCAGCAACGCCTTCAGCGCCACCTCGCGCCCGAGCGCGGGGTCGAGGGCGCGGTAGACGGTCGCAAAGCCGCCGCCGCCCAGGATGCCGAGCAGCTCGTAGCGGCCGAAGGTCTGCGGCGAGGTCATACCCGGTCCTGCACGGCCGTCTTCAGTGCCGCGCGGTGCGACGCGCGGCGCTTCCCTTTATAGTACGCGCCGCCCAGACCGGACGATGCAGAGAACGCCCCGCGCCGCGCTCGCCGCGCCGCATTCTTCTTGCTCGCTTCAAAGCCGGCGACGCGGAGCCGGCGCGTGGCCTCACCGCCAGCCCCTCTCCATTTCATGGAGAGGGGAGATGAGGCGCCTTCTCAGCCAAACCGCCCGTCCGGGGTCGATCCCTGCCGGACGTTTTCAGCGCGGGCTAGAGCTCAGGCGCGACCTCGGTCGTGAGCAACTCGAGCTGTTGCAGCGAGTCGGCGAAGGGATGCAGCAGCAGGTGCTGCAGGCCGGCGTCACGCAGGGAGCGCAGGATCTCGATGCACTGCCCTGGCGTGCCGGCGACGCCCGCGCCTTCCCCGGCCGGCGCCCTGCCGTACTGGCGCGTCATGCCGGCATTGAGACGTTCGCGGGCATGGTCCTCGTCGTGATCGACGGCGATGTAGACGCGCTTGGACAGCGGGAAGCTCCCCTCGTCGCGGCCGAGTTCCTTCATGTACGCACGGATCTGCGCGATCTGGGTGAAGAAGTCGGCATTGCGGGCGCCGCCCGCACCCATCCAACCGTCGGCGAGCCGCACAGCGCGGCGCAGGGCGGCCGGCGCGTGGCCGCCCATCCAGACCGGCGGGTGGGGCTGCTGCACGGGCTTCGGCGACACGGAGACGTCTTCTAACTGCCAGAACTCACCCTTCAGGCGAACCTGCTGCTCGGTCCAGAGCGCCTTCATGATCGTGAGACTCTCGGTGAAGCGCGCCACCGGACGCTCGGCGCCGATGCCGAAGGCGGGGTACGCCGCCGTGCTGTTTCCCAGGCCGACGCCCACGGTCACGCGCCCGCCGCTGAGCTGGTCGAGCGTCGCAACCGCCTTGGCGAGCTGCACCGGCTGCCGGTAGTTCAAGATAATCACCGAGACGCCGAGCCGGATGCGCCGCGTGCAGGCCGCCGCGTACGCCAGCAGCGTGACCGGCTCCAGCGTGCCCTGGCCGCCCACGATGCTTTCCGTGAGCCAGAGGTCCTCATAGCCGAGGCTTTCGGCCCGCGCGGCGAAAGCCCGAACCAGATCGGTATCGACGCGGTCGCCTGGAAAGACACCGGGCAGGCTGATGCCCAGCCGCAGGCCGCTCTTCGTCAGCATCGTCTCCTCCTGTCCGCACTCCGGCGCACCGGCATCGTGACGCCCCCACGCCGCCTCTGGACCGGCGACGGGCTTCGCGGGAAATGAACAACCGTACGCCTGCTGCTTCCGCCTGGCACGGAGCTTGCCCGCGGATCGCGGTTGTGGCGCGGATGTTCGCCCTCCGCAGACTGTATCAGCACGCTGCCGGCCCTGGGGCACGACCGGCAAATCAGTGGATGGAGTCCAGATCGAGAAGGTAACAACGCGCCCATCCCGCACCCTCGTTACCGGCGAATGCTCAAGCGGCTGATCGGCGAGGCCGATGCTGCACGTGTCAACTCCTCCAGCGGCCGCCGGCCGGCGCTCCGCGGAACGGGTAGGGCGTGTCGATCGTCGTCGTCGTCCGCTCCCGCCGCCGTCACGATGACGGGGTGGTCATCCATCTCGACAGCTTCCGCGACGCGGTGCGCTTCGCCCAGGACTGGCAGCGCCGCCATCCCGCCGACCGCGTCTCGATCCTCAGCGCTGGCCTCGAACCGCTGGCCGCGCTCGACGCGCCTCAGCCCGAGGCCCAGCCGGGCAGCAGCGCCCCCGGCACACTGTCGTAGGGCGGCAGATACGGCTTCAGGTCCAGCAACGGCGTGCCGTCCACCACGTCCAACCCGCGCACCAGCAGCTCAGTGCCCTCGACACGCAGCAACGGCACGACGGAGACGCCGATCGGATTCGGCCGCCCGGCCACGCGCAGCGCGAAGACGCCGGTGGGCGGCAGCCGCGCCGCGCCGCCCGGCTGAATCGCCACGGCCTCGCGGGCGTCGAGAGCGAGGTGCAGCCAGGTCAGCACGATCAGGTGCGAGAAGCCCTCGATGCCGCACAGACCGGCCGCGTGCTCCGTCATGATCACGAGTCGCGATTCGACCGCCTGCCAGCCGTCCGGCCGCGGCCGCGTCACGCCGTTGCGCACCACGCCGATCGGCCGCAGCTGCAGCGCGGGGGCCGGCGCCGCCGCGGTTGCAGAGGCCGACGCATCCTTGGCGGGCGGGTTGGCAGCGGCGTTGCCGGCTGGCTCGCGGCGGCGGAAGAGGCGGGGCATCGCCTCAGCCCTCCCCTGCGGCAACGCCGAGCAGCGGCAGCAGCGCCGGCATGGCGTCGATCAGGCGGCAGGCGCCGGCGGCGGCCAGCGCCGCGGCCGGCTGTGCGCCGTAGGTGACGCCCACGGCGCGGACGTTCGCGTTGGCGGCCATCAGCATGTCGTAGCTGCTGTCGCCGACGACGAGCGTTTCTTCCGGTGCGGCCTGCAGCTCGGCCAGGGTGCGCAGCACCAGGTCTGGCGCGGGCTTGTGCCGCGGCACGGAGTCGCCGCCGAGCACCAGCGCCATGAACGGCCGCAGCCCCGCCGCGGTCACCACCGCCTCGGCCACGCGCTGGCCCTTCGTCGTCGCCACGCTGAGCGCGACGCCCGCGGCGCGGCAGGCGGCGAGCGTGGCGATCACGCCGGGGAAGGGCGGCGTGCGCGGCACTTCGAGCACGTCGTACTGCACGCGGTAATGCGCGATCAGCGCCTCCACAAGCGGAGCATCGGCAGCGGGCAGCGCCGCGCTGAACATGTGCGAGAGCGGCAGGCCGATCATGGCGTAGACGCGCTCCGGCGCCAGCGGCCAGGGCGCCGTTGAAGGTGCGGGCGATGCCCTGCTGGCTGTCCACCAGCGTGCCGTCGAGGTCGAAGATGATCAGCCGCGGCATCGACAGCGGAGCGCACGGGAGCGCGTCGGAACGGTTCATGCCCGCCTTGCCGCTAGCGCACGCCGCGCAGGATGGGGTAGCCCTCCGAGTAGCCCATCTCCACCAGCTCGACACCGGGCGTCTGGCGCTCGAGCTCCTTGCGGATCGGCGCGACGTTGGGCGGACTGGTGGTCGGCGGCAGCCAGTCGTCGTGGTGGGAGAGGACGATGCGCCGCGGCCGCAGCAGGTCGGCCTCGCGCGCCATGAACTCGGCCAGGCTGCCCTGCACCGGCTCACCGTCGATGTTGCCGCGGCCGGCGGCGGCCAGCAGCGCCACGTCGGGGCGCAGGTCGCGCAGAATGCCGGTCCAGTGGCCGGAGGTATCCTTCCAGAGGATGCTGCCTTCGGGCGTCTCGATCAGGTAGGCGAAGGCGCCGCCCTCGCCGCGGGGCCGCTGGCGGTTGGCGCCGAGATGCGCCCGCACCTCGGCCATGCCCGGCCGCTCGTCGCCGCCGCGCCGCCCCTGCCGCGCCTGCAGGTTGCTCTGCCGCTCCTGCAGGGTCAGGCCGCGGTCGCCCAGGCAGACCTCGTCCGGCCCGCCGCTCATGCTCGCCCAGATGCAGGAGTGCTGGCTGGGGAAGACCCGCACGGAAACGTTGTCCGAGAGGCGCACACGCTCACCGCCGGCCACGGCGATCAACTGCTGCTCCGGCACCTCTTCCTCGGTCATCAGCCGCGCCGTCTCGTGCGAGCCGATGATCGTGGCGCCCGTGTTGCGGGCGATGCGCTCGGCGCCCCAGAGGTGGTCGAAGTGCGAGTGGCCGACGAGGATGAAATCGGCGCGGTCGACCTCGGCCGTGGTCAGGCCCACGGGCGGCGCGGCCGGCACGCGGTCCATGTAGGCGTCGAGGAAAATGGTGAGGCCGTCCACCTGCAGGCGGAAGGTCGCTACGCCGAGCCAGTCCAGGGTCGCGGACATCGATCGCCCCTCCTGTGACGGGGATGGCAGGTGTCTGAACGGCGCTCCAGTCGGTGACGGGCTGCCGGGGCGCCTAACCCCGATTCGGCTGAAGCCGAATCGGGGTTAGGCGCCCCGCGCCGGCTGCTCGACGGGGGGTTCACTCTCGACCCCGCGCCCCTTGGCCGCGACCGCCTCGGCCAGTGCGATCAGCGCGCGGGCGCGGGCGACGACGGGCGCATCCACCATGCGGCCGTCGAGTTGCACGGCGCCGTGGCCCTGTTGCTCCGCCTCCTCATAGGCGGCGACGACGCGCCGCGCCTCCTCGACCTTCTCCGCCGCGGGCGTGAACACGCGGTTGATCGGCTCGATCTGCGCGGGGTGGATGGCGAACTTGCCCTTGCAGCCCAGCGCCCGCGCCGCCTCGGCCTCGCGCACCAGCCCGGCTTCGTCGCGGATGGCGGGATAGACCGTATCCAGCGCCAGCACGCCCGCCGCCCGCGCGGCCACGGCGATCAGGCTGCGCGGGTAGGCCAGCTCGGCGCCCGCCAGCGTGCGCTCGATGCCGAGGTCGGTGACGTAGTCCTCGGCGCCGAGCTGGATCGCCAGCGTGCGCTTCGAGGCCCGCGCCGTCTCGTAGCACTTGACCAGCCCCCTGGCGCTCTCGATCACGAGCAGCAGCCGCAGCTTGCCGGCTTCGAGCCCGGCCGCGGCCTCGGCGTCGCGCAGCAGCGCTTCGAGGTAGAGCACCTGCTCCGGCTTGTCGGCCTTGGGCAGCATGATGCCGTCGAGCTGCTCGCAGACGACGGCGCGCACGTCGTCGCGCGTGCGCAGCGAGTAGGTGTTGTTGACGCGCACCCAGAGCTGCCGCCCCGGCGTCACGAGCGACGGCAGCGCCTCGCGCGCCGCGGCGCGGGCCTGCTCCTTGCCGCTCTCCGGCACCGAGTCTTCGAGGTCCAGCACCAGCGCGTCGGCCTCGGCCAGGCCGCGGGCCTTCTCGATCATCTCCGGCCGGATCGCCGGCACGAACAGGGCGGAGCGGAGGACCGTCATGGGACCGGCCCCCATCCCCCGTCCCCTTCCCCCGATACCAGGGGAAGGGGGGGTCTCAGCTCGGAGGATTGAGGCTGACCGTGGGACTGTGCCTCCGCGCTCCTCTTCTCCCCTCTCCCTCGCAAAGCGCGCTCCGCGCGCTGGCCAGCCATGGAGAGGGGCCGGGGGTGAGGCCACGCGCCGTTTGCCAACCGCGCCACTAGACGGTCACCGGCAGGTCGAGGCGCTGCGCTGCAAGCGCCTCGCGGATCTTGGCGGCCACCGGCTCGTCGGGCGGCACCAGCGGCAGGCGTGGCTCACCCACGTTGAAGCCGGACTGGTTGAGCGCATACTTGAGCGGCGCCGGGTTGCCGATCAGGAACATCGCCTTGACCAGCGGCAGCAGGCGGCGGTGGATCTCGGCGGCCTTCTCGTTGCTGCCGTTGACGAACGCCTGGATCATCTGCTGGATCTGCGCGCCGACCAGGTGCGAGAGCACGCTGACCACGCCGTAACCGCCGATCGCCAGGACCGGCAGCGTATCTTCGTCGTTGCCGCTCCAGACGCGGAAGTCGCCGCGGGCGCCCTGGATGATGCTGCTGATCTGCGCCAGATTGCCGCTCGCTTCCTTGATACCGATGATGTTGGGAATGTGCGAGAGGCGGATCGTCGTCTCGGCGCTCATGTCCGTGACGGTGCGGCTGGGCACGTTGTAGAGGATGCAGGGCAGCGTGGTGTTGCGGGCGATCGCCTCGAAGTGGCGGAACAGCCCCTCCTGGGAAGGCTTGTTGTAGTAGGGCACGGTGAGCAGCAGCGCGTCGACGCCGATGCGCTCGGCCTCGCGCGAGAGCTCGATGCTTTCGGCCGTGTTGTAGTTGCCCGTGCCGGCGACGACGGCGCCGCGGCCGCCGGTGGCCTTCTTCACCGTGGCGAAAAGCTGCCACTTCTCCTTGGTGGTCAGCGTCGGCGCCTCGCCGGTGGTGCCGGCCACCACGAGGCCGTCGGAGCCGGAGTCGAGCAGGGCGCGGGCGAGCCGCCCGGCCTGGTTGAAATCGATCTCGCCGCCACGGTCAAACGGGGTCGCCATGGCAGTAAGCAGCCGGCCAATCTCGACCATCGCCGTTTCTCCTCCGAACTGGCCCTCATCCCCTGTCCCCTTCTCCCATCGTGCAACGAATGGGAAACGGGGAACCGCGTTGCGGAAGGCTGAGGCTGAAGGCGTGGCGCCGTCGCGGACGCGTCGGGCGCGTTATGACGCGCACTTACAATACACCGATCGCGAGCAGGGTGGGCGCCGAACCACTGGTTGCTGCCCGCCGCCGCACGATGCGCCGCGGAGGCAACCAGCGGCGCCCGCTAACCCGACGCCCCCTGGAACGCTGCAACCCGGATCGCCCCTCTCCTTCTTCTGATTGGACATCGCGTTCCACGCGATACGGATCATTGGGAGAAGGAGAGG
>DATGEL010000142.1 GCA_035310145.1 Dehalococcoidia bacterium | reverse complement strand
ACACCTTCACCGTCGGCAACGCCAGCATCACCCTGCTGCAGATCGTGATCATCGTGCTTTCGCTGCTGCTAATGCTGGGCCTGCAGTGGCTGGTGCAGCAGACACGATTGGGCAAGGCGATGCGCGCCGTGGCCGAGAACGAACGTACGGCGCGCATCCTCGGCATCGACGTCGAGCGGGTGATCGCGATCAGCTTCATGATCTCCTCGGCGCTGGGCGCGGCGGCCGGCGTGCTCTACGCGCTGCAGTTCAACACCGTCTCTCCGGACATGGGCCAGGCCGTCGAACTGAAGGGCCTCTCCGTAATCATCCTCGGCGGCCTGGGCAGCATCCCCGGCGCGGTGGTCGGAGGCTACCTGATCGGTCTGGCGGAGGTCAGCACCATCGCCAACGTCGGCTCCAGCTACAAGGATGCGGCGGCCTTTGTCGTGCTTTTCCTGATTCTGCTGATCCGGCCGCGCGGGTTGCTCGGCCGCAAAGCCGTGCGGGAGGCGTGAGCGCGGTGGGCTGGCTGCAGGACTTCTACACGCAGAACAGCAGCACAATCAATTTCTTCGGCCTGAACGCGATCCTGGGCCTGAGCATTTACCTGACCCTCGCCGCCGGCCTGCTCTCGCTCGCCAACGCCGGCTTCATGGCGATCGGCGCCTACGTCTCGGCGCTGCTGACGATTCACGCGCAGTGGCCGTTTTGGGCGGTGGTGCCCGCAGGGGCGTTCGTCGCCGCGCTCGTGGCCGTGCCGCTGGGGCTGCCCGTGTTGCGCCTGCGCGGCGTCTTCCTGGCGATCGCCACGATCGGCTTCGGCGAAGTCGTGCGCCTGTTCTTCATCAACTGGGACTACGCCGGCGGCGCCCTGGGCATCAACGGCATCCCGCAGCGCACGCACTGGTACCACATCTTCGGCGTGCTGGTGGTGCTGCTGTATTGTTTCTGGCGGCTGCGCGCCTCGCGCACCGGCTATGCGCTGGAGGCGATCCGCGAAGACGAGTCCGCGGCGCGCACCATGGGCGTGAACACGACCTTCTACAAGTTGCTGGCTTTCGTGCTGGGCGCCTTCATCGCCGGGCTGGCCGGCGCCTTGCAGGCGCACCTGCGCTTCATCGTCGATCCCAACGACTACGGCTTCGGCGAGGCGGTCGATATCCTCGTCTTCGCCGTGGTGGGCGGCATGAACATCTTCATCGGCCCGGTGCTGGGCGCCGGGCTAATCACGGTGCTGCCCGAAGCGTTGCGGCACCTGCGCTCCTTCGGCATCCAGCCCGGGCCGGATCGCACGCTGGTCAGCGGCGTGGTGCTGCTGCTGGTGATCCTCTTCCTGCCGCGCGGTCTCGTCTCGCTCTTCAGCGAGGCGCCGCGCAACTGGTCACGAAGGGAGGAGCCGCTTGCTCCTCCAGCTTGACGGCGTGGGCAAGGCGTTCGGCGGCGTTGCTGCGGTCGATGGTGTCAGCTTCGGTGTGGCGCCGGGCCAGGTCCACGGGTTGATCGGCCCGAACGGCGCGGGCAAGACCACGATCATCAACCTGATCTCCGGCTTGCTGCCGCCGGACCGCGGAATGATCCGCTTCGGCGACCAGCGCATCGACCGGATGCCTTCGCACCGCATCGCGGCGCTCGGCATTCGGCGGACATATCAGAACATCCGCCTTTTCCCCGCGATGACGGCGCTGGAGAACGTGACCGTCGGCCAGCACACGCGCCGCAGCGACACATTGCTGGAGCGGCTGTGGTTCAGTCCGCGCGTGGCCGACGAGGAGCGACGCCTGCGTGGCGAGGCGATGGCCCTGCTGGCGCGGCTGGAGGTCGCTTCGCTGGCAGCGGTGCGCGCCTCTAACCTCTCCTACGGCGACCAGCGCCGGCTGGAGATCGCGCGGGCGCTCGGCTCGCGGCCGCGCCTGCTGCTGCTGGACGAGCCGGCGGCGGGCATGAACAGCACGGAGGCGCAGTTGCTCGGCCGCCTGGTGCGCTCGCTGCTGAGCGACGGGCTTACGGTGCTGCTGGTGGAGCACAATGTCCGCCTGGTGATGGAGATCTGCGATCGGATCACCGTATTGGACTTCGGCCGGGTGATCGCCGAGGGCACGCCGGCGCAGGTCAGTCGCGACGAGGCGGTGATCGCTGCTTACCTGGGCACGGAAGACGAGCAGCCAGATGATGTGCAGGAGACGAAGGCGTCGCTGGAGGCCGCGGCCGGGCGGTTGATCGAACCGGCGCCGGCGACCGGTGGCGCACGGGGGCCGGACGCCGATGCGGAGGCAGGCTGATGCCGCCTCTCCTGGAGGTCGAGCACCTCGCGGTCAACTACGGCCGCGTGCAGGCGGTACGCGACGTCAGCCTGCAGGTTGACGGCGGCGCGCTCGTTAGCCTGGTGGGCGCCAACGGCGCCGGCAAGAGCTCGACGCTCGCCGCGATCATGGGGCTGGTGCAGCCGCGCGCGGGCGTCGTGCGCTACCGCGGCGCGGACGTGACACGGCGCTCGGCGAGCGACCTGGTGGGCATGGGCGTGGTGCTGGTGCCGGAGGGCCGCCAGATTCTGGCGCAGATGTCGGTGCTGGAGAACCTGGAGCTGGGCGGCTACCGCCGCCGCGACCGCCAGGCGCTCACTGCCGAGATCGGGCAGTTGCTGGAGCGATTCCCCATCCTCGCGGCGCGCCGCGATGCGCCGGCGGGCACGCTCTCGGGCGGCGAGCAGCAGATGCTGGCGATCGCGCGCGGCCTGCTGGCGCGGCCGGCGCTGCTGTTGCTCGACGAGCCGAGCATGGGCCTGGCGCCACAGCTTGTCAGCTACATCTTCGGCATCCTGCGCGAGATCCACGAGGAAGGGCGCACGATCCTGCTGGTCGAGCAGAACGCGCGCAGGGCGCTGGCGCTGAGCGACCGGGCCTACGTGATCGAGACGGGGCGCGTGGTGCTCGAGGGCACGGGCGCGGAACTGGCCCGCGACGAGCGCATCGTCGCGGCATACCTGGGCGGTGTGGGCGTGAGCGGCGGGTGATTGCCGCATCCGTAAAGGACACGACGCGAGGAGAGCGGCACTGCTCTCCTCGTTGCGTCACTCGCGGGATGGCGGGGGTGATCAGGCGCGTCTGCCGCGTTGCAGGCGGTAGGGGTGCTCGACTTCGCTGTTGCGGAAATCGCGTTCCGCGCCGCATTTGCGGCAGACGGCGTGGCTGCTGCTGCCGGCCGGAGGGTCGATCTGCCAGTGATGGGCGCAGATCGGTTCGACGGGCAGTTCCGTGCCTTCCATAAGCCCCTCCCTCTTCGACGAGGGCATGGGCCGGCGCAGTCGCGGTCTGCGCCGGGCAGCCCTCGCATACTCCGCGTGGCTACTTCGGGGTCGCAGCCGAGGGGACGCCTCGCGAGGCGGGCGGCGGGCGGGCGCACACCCGGTACGGTGAATGGCGTCCCGAGGATTGGTATAAGTCTAATCACTTTTCCGCCTGATTGCAACATAACGCGCCCGTATCATCGCGGAAAGCGTTGGGCCGCTGCGGTTTCCGCAGTGGCGCGTCGGTGCCGTCGCCGGTGAGCGCGCGAAAGCCCCGGTCCATCGGGGCCGGGGCTCGCGGGAGTTCGTCGCGCGATTGAATCAGGCGGCTGCGGCGGCCGGGTTGACGTTGCTGGCGTAGCTGCGCAGGGCGGCGAAGCCCTCGCCCCAGAGCGCCTGCTGCGCCTCGCGGACTTTGCCGGCCTGCTGCGCCAGCGTCTCCAGCGTCTGCCGCGACTCGGCGGCGGCGGCGTTCAGCTCGTCGATCCACTCACGGCCGACGCGCATCACCTCGTTCTGGTTCTCCACCAACATGCTCAGGTAGCCGTTGAAGCGTTCGGGCGAGAACCAGGGCGTGCCCGGTGCGGCGAGTTGCTCAATGTAGCGCCGGCTGTTCTGCTGCTGGCGGTTGAACGCCTCGACGAAGACCCGCGCCACGTTCAAGGTGCGCGTCTGCGCCTTGTACCCTGCCTCGACCACGGCGTTGAAGACGGCGGCGTTGGCCTCGACCAGCGCCTGCGCCGGGCTCTGCTCGGCCTGAGCCTGCTGTGCGGTTGCCACGATGGGTGCCCTCCTTGATGGCATGCGCTGGTGGGTTGGCCCCGCGGCGCGGCTCCCTGGCTGCGTCCCAGCAATCATCTATGTGCAATTTACACATAGTTGGTGAGGCTGTCAAGCCGCCTGTGAAGAAAATCGCGAAATTCGTCGGCGCACGCGGCCGCAGGTTCAGGGGCCGTAGCTGATGCGCAGGATGGCGCCGCCCTGGTCGTCGCTCACCAGCAGCGAGCCGTCCGGCAGTTCCAGGATGCCGACGGGCCGGAACCAGGCCTGGCCGCCGGTGAGAAAGCCGGTCGCAAAATCGATCACCGCGGCCGGTTGTCCGTTCTCGAAGTGCAGGCGCACGAGCTTGTAGCCGGTGGGCACGGAACGGTTCCACGAGCCGTGTAACGCCACGAACAGGTCGCCCTGGTACGGCTGCGGGAAGGCCGTTCCCCTGTAGAACGCCAGCCCGAGCGGCGCCGAGTGCGCCTGGATCTCGACGCTCGGCACCAGCGTGGTCGCGCAGAAGGCCGCGTCACCGAACTTCGGGTCGAGCTGGTGGTCGCCGTAGCAGCGCGGCCAGCCGTAGTTGCCGCCGTCCGTGATGCGCGTCAGGTAATCGGGCGGCAGGTTGTCGGTCGCCTGTGTCGCCGCGGCTCCGCTCAGGCCCATGTCGTCACCGATGTTGTCGCGGCCGTTCACCGTCGCCCACAGATCGCCGGTGCCCGGTTGCCAGGTGAAGCCGACGGCGTTGCGCAGGCCGGAGGCGTAGGTGCGGCCCGCGCTGCCGTCGGGCTGGTAAACGGTGATCGCGGCGCGCAGCGGGTTCCGCTCGACGCAGACGTTGCACGATGAGCCGACCGCGACGTACATCAGCCCGTCCGGGCCGAAGTCGACCGTGAGCGTCGAGTGGCCGCCGCCGGGCAGGTTCGGTACGACGACCTGCTTCTGGCTCGTCTCGACGCTCCCGTCCGTATAGGGATAGCGCACGATCTCGTTGATCTCACCGACGTAGAGATAGCCGCCGAAGAAGCTGAGACTGCTCGGGGCGTTCAGCCCGTCGATCACGGTTTGCGCCGTGGCCGCGCCGCCGCCGTCGTCGGCGAGCTCTACGACCTGGCCGCTGCTGATCAAGGCGACGAAGACGCGACCGTCGGGGCTGAGCGCCATGAAGCGCGGCCCGCCGCCGGGCAGGGCGTAGACGCTCGCCTGGAAGCCCGCCGGCAGGTTCAGCGTGCGCCCGTCCGGGTACGCGCCGTTGAGGGCAGCGGGCACGGCGACGGAAACAGCCGCCAGCGGCGCGTCGGCCGGCGGCAGATCCGGTTGCGTGGCGACGAGGAGCGGCGGGTCGGAGGGTTGCTGCGGCGGCGAGGGATTGAGCCCCGCCTGGCGCAGCGCGAGCTGCTGCTTCGCCGTGGCGGCGGGCGGTGCATGACGTGGCGCGGACCGCTGTGAGGTGCATGCAGCGACGAAGAGCAGCGCCACCAGCGGCAGCAGGCGCCCGAGTTGTCCGCGCGTCGGCCCGGTTTGAGCCAAGGGTTCCTCGCCGGCAGGCAGGGCGAACTCCTGATCTCGGTCCAGCATACGCGCCGGGCCAGACGTTCGTAAGCGCACCAGCCTCGAGGCGTTGGCGCGCGACGGGCAGCGGCACGGCGCTGGCGGCCGGCGGGGGCACCC
>DATGEL010000141.1 GCA_035310145.1 Dehalococcoidia bacterium | reverse complement strand
CAGGAGTAGCACCTTGAGTATCCGCAAGCGGATTCTCGCGTTGGTGGGAGCGGGGGCGCTGGCCGTGGTGCTGGGCGGGGTGGTGACGAGCCACCGGGCCAGCCATGTAGAGGCGGCGGCGCCGACGCAGGCGGCGATCGGCTGCGCCAACAGCACGCTGGCGACGGACATCGCCTTCCCCACGATCACCGGCGGCAGCATCATCACCAGCAACCAGGTCGCCTCGCCGGCGGCGATCCTCTCCGCCGGCGCGGTGGCGCCGGGGGCGCTGTCGATCACCACGCCCAACGGCGTGGTGCTGTGCGGCGCCGTCTTCGAGGACGTGCCCGCGGCCACGGCCACCGCCGGCCAGGACGCCGACCCCAGTACGATCGACGGCGGCACGATCACCTTCAATTTGACCTCGGGCGTGGCCACGATTTTGGAGAGCAACGCCTCCAACTTCACGGTGAGCTGCGGCTCGACCACGATCTTCGAGGGCTGCCAGGGGGCGAACCTGCTGCCCTCCGGCGCCTGCGTGGCGGCCTTGACCTGCACCTTCGCCACGCCCAACCCGGCGAACACGGTGCACGTGGCGCTGCGCGGCGGCGCCAGCTTCCCGCTGATCGGCGCCAGCTCGCCGGTGATCACGCTCTCGGCGACCTACAACCGCTTCCCGTCCCTGACGGCGCTGGCGGGGGCGGTGCCGGGCCCGGCGGCCACGGCGCCGATCAGCACGAACACGACGACGATCGGGCTGACGGTGCCGGCCTACGCCATGACGCTGACGCCCAGCCCGGCGACGATCTCGGCGGCCTCGGGCACGGGCGCGGGCAGCACACTGACGGCGGCGCTGTACCATGGCGTGGCCAACACCTGCTCGACCGTGACCGCGCCGATCGCGGTGGGCACGGCCTCGGGCACGGGCTTCGTCATCTGCCTGGGCGCCGGCGGCAGCTTCATCCAGACGGTGGCGGGCGCCGAGTCGGGCGTGGTCACCTTCAGCACCAGTTCCGGCGTCTTCGGCAACACCACGGCGGCGCAGGGCGGCGGCCAGCAGATCTTCAGCGTGCACTGCGGCCAGCTGCCGGCGACCAGCCCGGTGATCCTGATCCCCACGCTGGGGCTGAACCCGCTGTTCAGCCTCTCGGCCTGTGTCACGGCGCAGGCGACGCTGTTCGGCGGCGGCGCGGCCGGCACGGCGATCGTGGTGGCCAACTTCGTCGGCGACTTCACCGGCGCCACGGCGCAGGCGACGACGACGGTGTCGCTGGCGCCGCAGGCGGCGACGGTGGCGCTGTCGCGTGGCTGCAACGAGGTGATCACGGCGGCGAACACGGCGGCGGGCACGCCGGTCAGCACGATCGTCGGCCAGGTGCAGCCGGGCGGCATCGTGGTCAGCGTGTGGCGCTTCGACAACAGCCTGCACGCCTTCCAGGCGGGCTTCTTCAGCACGGCGGGGGCGCCGACCGACTTCAGCACCACGGGCCCCAGCCAGTCGCTGTTCATCTGTGTCAGTGCCAGTGGCACCTTCCCCACCGGCGCCTTCTAACGGGCGCCGGGCCGGCGGCGGTCCGCGCCCTGCGGGCCGCCGCCAGCGGGGGAAGGGGAGGAACAGAAGGGGAACCGCATTCATGAGCAGATGGAGCAACGCAACCCGGCTGGGGGCGCTGCTGGGGGCGGCGGCGCTGCTGGGCGGCCTGGCGCTGAGCGCGGCGGGGCCGGGTCCGGTGGCGGCGCAGACCGGCGGCAGCGCCACGCCGACGGCCACGGCCAGCGGGCCGACGCCGGCCAGTAATGTGGGCGGGCCGGCGGCGGTGCCCTCGGCGCGCTTCTTCGGCAGCGTCAGCCCGGCTGCGGGGTCGGCCTTGCCGGGCACGGTGGTGACGGCCAGCATCGGCGGCGTCTTGTGCGGCTCGGGCACGGTCAGTGCCGGGCAGTACACGGTGGACGTGCAGGCGATCCAGGGCTGCACGACGGCGGGCGCCAGTGTCAGCTTCACGGTGGGCGGCATGCCGGCCAGCCCCGCGGGCACGTTACCTTCGGTGCCGGGCACGGCGGTCAGCCTCAACCTGACGGTGAGTGCGCCGACGGCGACGCCGGCGCCGAGCACGCCGCCGCCGCCGCCGACGACGCGGCCGACGACGGCGCCGCCACCGCCGCCGCCGCCGCGGCCGAGCGCGACGCCGGCGCGGACGGCGACGGCGCGGCCCAGCGCCACGGCGGCGCAGGGGCAGCGGCCCAGTGCGCCGGCGGCGCAGAAGCCGGCGGCGGCCCCAGCGGCGCAGAAGCCGGCGGCGGCGGCGCGGCCGGCGGCGGTGGTGCTGCCCAACACGGGCAGTGGCGCGGCCACGGCCGGTGGCCCGCGGGCGCTGGCCCTGCTCAGCCTGCTGCTGGGCGCGGGGCTGCTCGGCGCCTCCGGCCTCATCGCTCTCCGCAAGAGCCGGTAGGCCCGATCAGGCTCGCAAGAGCCTGGACGCGGCGAAGCGAAGGGGCAGGCCCAACGGCCTGTCCCTTCTTCGTGCGCTGCTCCCTCCGCGCGTCAGTGGTACGTTGCCGGCCGGTTCAGGCAGGCCACTTCGAACTCGGGCGAGGCGGGCAGGGTGGTGAAGTCGGTGGGCGTGGTCGGGTTGGCGAAGAAGCCGGCCGCGAAGGCGCCCGTGTCCGGCACGAAGCGCCACAGCGAAACCACGGCGCTGGACGGGTCGAAGCGCGCCGCGATCGCGGCCATCGCCGTGCCCGGCTGCAGCGCCACATAGAAGCGGTTGCAGCCGGCGCCGATGATCGGCCGGGCCGTGCCCGCCACGCCCGGCGAGAACGTGACACACGATTCGGCAGAGGCGTAGGTGTACTGCCCGCCAAGCGTTGCCGCCACGCGGTAGCAGTAGAGGCCGGCATTCGCCAGCCCGTAGTCCGTGTAGCCGCGCACCGTGTTGGCCGCCGGGTAGATCGCCGCGCCGCTGTCGCCGCTCAGCAGCGCGTTGCGGCGAAAGACGATGAAGGCGTCGGAGTGCAGGGCGATTGCGCCCACACTCCAGCTCACCACCACCCCCTGGCCGTCGATCGCGTCGGTCGCGAACGCGGACAGCGCGCTGGTCGGCGGCGGCAACTGCGCCCGCGCCGGCGCCGCGGCAAGCGCGGTCAGCAGGCCGCCGAACGCGACGGCGAGCGCGAGCCGGACGAGCGGCCGACGGCGGGCGGGCATGGGACACCTCCGCGGTGCTCCATTACCTACTGCGCATGCCGTGCGCTGTCAACCGGCGCGGCCCACCCCTGCCTCGCTCAGGCTCGGCTGTCCCTTCCCCTCATGTGACTCGTGGGACATATGGGACATGAGGGAGGGTAGTCTGAGAGCCCCAAGGCAGACGCGGCTTGCCGAAGCGTGCCGCGGAGCGGCGATAGTGCATCGAAGCGGCGTGCGGCGCGCCCGCTTGCACCTGCGCGCCGGGGCCGCGAAGATAGCGGCCATGGACATTGAACGGATCTGGCAACTCGCCCACGCCACCGATGAAAACGTGCTCGCCGCGCGGCGGCAGATTCACCAGCACCCGGAGCTGAGCTTCCAGGAGCGTGAGACGGCGGCCTTCGTCGCCGATCGCCTGCGCGCCCTCGGCTACGAGCCGCAGACCGGCATCGCGGGCCACGGCATCAAGGCCGTGCTGCGCGGCGGCAAGGCGGGCCGCAGCATCGGCCTGCGCGCCGATATGGACGCCCTGCCGCTGCGCGAAGAACCCGGCCTGCCCTTCGCCTCCCAGCGCGAGGGCGTGATGCATGCCTGCGGCCACGATTCGCACACGGCGATGCTACTGGGAGCGGCCGAGGCGCTGCGCGCCCTGCGTGACGAGCTGGCGGGCAACGTCGTCTTCATCTTCCAGCCGGCCGAAGAGCTGCCGCCCGGCGGCGCCAGGCCGATGATCGAGGCCGGCGTGCTGGAAGATCCGCACGTCGATTGCATCTTCGGCCTGCACCAGGGCGACGTGCTGCCCGTGGGCTCGCTGGCCGTCGCGGGCGGGCCGCGCGCCGCCTCTGCCGACACGTTTCACATCACGATCCGCGGCCAGGGCGGCCACGCGGCGATGCCCCACCGCGCGATCGACGTGATCGCCGCCGGCGGCATGGCGATCAACGCCATCCACCAGATCGTCAGCCGCAAGCTGCCCGCCGTGCAGCCCGCGGTCATCACCATCGGCCAGGTGCATGCCGGCACCAAGGAGAACATCATCCCCGAGCTGCTGACGATGAGCGGCACGGTGCGCTGCTTCGACGAGGCGCTGCGCAAGGAGATCCCCGAGCACATCCGCGCCGCGATCGAGCCGGCCGCGGCGATGTACGGCGCCGCCGCCGAGCTGGAGTATCGCTTCGGCTATCCCGTGACGATCAACGACGTGGAGATGGCGCAGGTCTCGCGGCGGGCGGCGGCGCGGGTGGTGGGCGACGAGCAGGTGTTCACGCCGGAGCCGATCATGCCGGCCGAGGACTTCTCCTACTACCTGCAGCGCGTGCCCGGCGCCTTCGCCTCGCTGGGCGTGGGCACGCCGGGATCGGGCCGTCGCACCTCCGCCAGCCACAGCCCCGGCTTCTTCCTCGATGAAGCCGCCTTGCCGTATGGTGTCGCCTACTACATCTCGCTGGTCACCGACCTGATCGGCGGCCGGCAGCCGGCGTAAACGTGGGGCGGGGCGCATCGGGAGCCGCGCCAACCGGCTGAGGCGGCGGCGCCGTTCGCTGGCCGTGCGGTTATCCAAAGCCAGGTCAGGAGACGATGACGCGACGCTATCCCCGCAACGCCGCCGGCTCGCTGCCCGTGCTGACGGCCTCGTTCGCGCCGGCCAGCGCCGCGCAAGCTGGCGCCACGCCCGCCGCGCGTGCCGTGGCACGCCGCTTTCCGCTGGGTGAGGGCGGCGAGCGCGTCTTGCTGGCGGTGGCCGAGGGGATCGGCGACCCCGCCTCGGCCGAGGCGCAGGCCGCCGAAGCGCTGGGCCGGATCGAGGCGGTGATCGCCGGCGCCGCGTCCGATGCGCTGCCCGAAGATCTGCTCGACGCCGGCCTGCAGGCCGCCGCCGAGGGCGCTCGCCGCCTGGCGGCCCTGCCGGGCAGCGCTCCGGGCGCCGGCGTGGCCCTTACGGCGGCGATCGTGGAAGAGGGCACGATCACCGTAGCGGCCGCCGGTCACGGCGCCGTCTTCCTGCAGCGCGCGGGCGCGACGCACCGGCTCACCCAGGCGAGCGACGACGATCCACGGGTGTGGCTCGACGAGGGTGCGGAGCAGGCCGTCGCCCTGGCCGAGCGCCTGCAGCCGGGTGACGCGCTGCTGGTTGCGTCGGAACGCGTCGCTCGCGGCCTCGGCGGGCGCGTGATCGCGGCGGTCTTCGAAGAGTACGGCCCCGACGGCGCGGCCGATGAACTCTCCGGCCTGGCCGCCGATCTGCCGGATGCCGAGGGCGCCGCCGTGGCGTTGCTGCATCTGCCGGCCGCTGGCGCGGCGCCTGCCGTCGCGCCGGCCGCGGCTGGAGGGGCGGCGGTGCGGCCGGGCTGGCTGGTGCCGCTCGCCGTGATCGGCGCCGTGATCCTGGGGGTGATCGCGGCCGGCGCCATCGCTCTGGCCGTTTCGCGCGGCGGCAGCGGCAACAAGGCGGCCAGGAACCCCGCGGCCAACGCCGCGGCCGTGCGCACGCAGCTTCCCACGCCGCCCTCGACGTCGGCGGCGCCGGCCGCAACCGCGGCGGTCGAGGCGCCCAGCGCAACGCCCGCCGCAACGGAGAGACCCGCCGCCAGCCCGACACCGGGCGCGTCGCCCACGCCTCGGGTTTCCGCCACGCCCTCCAGCCTCACGAATCTGCCGGCCTGCAGCGGCGGCCCTGAAAGCAAGCCGTGCAGCTACACGGCGCAGCCCGGCGATTCGCTGTCGGTGATCGGCGACCGCTTCGATCTCACCCGCGCCTGTTTCGAGTCGGCGAACCTGAATCACGAGCCGGTGCCGCCGCGGGCGCCGGACTACCGTATCGGCGCCGGCGAAACCTACAGCATCCCCGACGACGTGACCTGCGCCGCGCTGCCGCCGGCGCCCGCGCCGCCGCCGGTTGCGGCCACGGCGCCGCCGCGCACGGCAGCTACCGCGCCGCCTGCCGCCGTCACCGCCACGCGCCCCGCGGCCACGCGCACCGCCGCCCCGGCCGCCAGCCCCGCCGCGCTGAGCCCGACGCGCGCCCCGGCGGCGGCGACCGCGCCAACGACGTCCACGGTGGCTGCGGCGCCCGTCACCGGTGCAGCAGCGCCGGCACGGCGCGGCCCGTGCACGCCGGTGCCCGGCGAGCAGTTCCCGCGGCCCACCTGTTAGACGCCGCGCGGCGCTGTCCCGCCGGCGCTCGCGCGACCGGCCGCCGTGCCTTCCAGCCAGGCGATCGGCCTGCCGTGCAGCCGCAACGCGCGATCCCCGTCGCACGCCGTCGCGAGCTTCGCCTGGAGCAGCCCGCCGAGGATCGCCGCGCCCAGCGCCCCGCCGAGGTGCGGCCGTCGCTCGGTCCAGTCGAGGCAGGCGGTGGCGAAGCGGCGGCGGGCGCGAATCGCGGCGGCCACGTCCACGCCGCGGGCCTCCAGCGCCGCGCTTCCTGCCGGCGAGAGGACGAATCCCGGCCGTGCCTCTGCCGGCGTCAGCCAGCCGCGCGCCAGCAATTCGTCCAGCAGGCCGACGCCCGCCACACCGGCCAGGTGATCGTAGCAGCGGCGCGCCTGGCGCATAGGCGCGTCGTTGCGCACCAGCCGTTCGGCCTGGGCGCTGCGCCGCGGCGCTACGTCCGGCATGCCCGCGAGGCGGCCGAGCGCCTCCAGCGCCGGGCGCACGCGGTCGGCGTCTACCCCGCAGGTGCGCTGGCGGCCGGCGGCGATCGTCTGGATAAGCCCGGCCCGGCGCAGCCGCGCCAGGTGTGCACTGACGCGCGGCTGCGGCAGCGCCAGCCGCGCCGCCAGGTCGCTGACCGTGGCTTCGCCCGCCAGCAGGGTCTCAAGGATGCGCAGCCGTGTGGTATCCGCCAGCACGTCCGCCAGCCCGGCCAGGCGCCGCGCCCGATTCTCATGCTCCATCCCGCGCCCCTCCTGTGCGTCCGGCTGCGCCGCCTCTGCCGCGCGATGCCCCGAACACTATACATCTGCTGTTGCGCATCTATGCAATGCACCGCTGGCGGGTGATGTGTGCCGCCGCGGCGAGCGGTCGGCATCCGCGAGCGGGCAGCAGAGACCGTGCAGGGCTATGCGCCGTCTTCAGGCGCGTGCGGCTCGAAGGGAATGAAGAGGCGGAAGCTGGTGCCCGTGCCGGGGCTGCTCTCCACCTCGACGCGGCCGCCGTGGGCGCGGACCGTGTGCTTGACGATCGCCAGGCCGAGGCCCGTGCCGGTCGAAGCCCGCGCCCGATCGACCTTGTAAAACCGCTCGAAGATCCGTTCCTGCTCGGCCGGCGGGATGCCGATGCCCGTGTCGCGCACCGCGATCTCGCCCCACGCGCCCTGCTGCCGCGCTTCCACCGTCACCGCGCCGCCCGCGGGTGTGAACTTGATCGCGTTGTGGACGAGGTTGATCAGCGCCCGCAGCAGCCGCTCGCGATCGGCGTGCAGGGCCGGCATTCCGGCTTCCGCCTGCCAGCGCAGGCTGACGCCTGCCCGTTCCGCCTGCGCCGCGAGGCGCCGCACCGCCTCCGCGCAGAGCGGCGCCGCCTCCACGGCTTCACAGTGCAGCGGCGCCTCGCCGGACTCGATGCGGCTCAGCTCCAGCATCTCTTCCACCAGTTGCGTGAGGCGGTCCACCTCGTGGTCGACGCCGGCCAGCAGCGCTCGCACCTCGTCGTCATCGCCCAAACCGCCGTCGGCGAGCACCTGCACGACGGCCTTGATCGAGGCGAGCGGCGTGCGCAGCTCGTGCGAGAGGTTGCTGACCAGGTCGCGCCGCTGCCCTTCGCCGCGCCGGATCTCGCTGAGGTCATGCAGCAGCCCGAGGTAGCGCCAGTCGCCGGCGCCCTGCAGCGGCAGGAAGATCGCTTCCACGTCGCGGCCCTCGGCGCCCAGCCGCAGCACGCGCGTTACCTGCGCCTGTTCTGCACGGCACTGCTCCAGCAGGTCCGCCAGCTCGTGGTCGCGCACCACGGAGACGAACGATTGGTCGCCCGGCGCCTCCGGCGAGACGCTGGGCGCGACCACGAGCAACCGCCGCGCCGCGGCGTTCAAATAGCGCAGGTGGGCCTCGCCGTCCACGGCGAGCACGCCGTCGGCGCTGCGGCCCAGCACGGCGGCGAGGCGTTGCCGTTCCGCCTCGGTCTGCTGCACGGCCCGGCCGAGGTTCTGCGCAACCGCGTTGAAGGCCGCCGCGAGCGGTCGCAATTCCGGGCTGCGCACGGCGGGCGGCGCGCCGCTGAAGCGCCCCTCGGCCAGCCGGCGCGCGGCGGCTACGAGCTGCTGCAGACCGCGGCGCTGTTCGCGGACCGCGTAGGTCGCCAGCGCCAGCGCCAGGGCAACAGCCACGAGGCCGGCCAGCAGCATGGCGGCGATCAGGCCTACGCGATCAAACGTCGGGCCGCCCAGCAGCGCAACGCCGAGCAATCCGGCCGCGAAGGCCAGCACGGGCAGCAAGGCGGCCGGCCTCAGCACGCGGCACCGGCGCGAGGGAACGTGGGAGGGAATAGGGAACGGGGAATGGGGAATAGAGGGTGCAGGGCGCAGGGCGGAGGGCGTAGGAGCGACTTCAGCCGCCCGGCTGTGCGCCGGGGCGTTTTCACCTCGAACTGAGCGCCCACGGCTGCCAGCCTCCTGCGCCCCACGCCCTGCGCCCTCTGCATCGTACCCGCGTTACGTTAGCCGGCGATCACCGTTGTACCCTGTACAGGCGCGGACGCATACAGGAGAACACAAATGCAGGTGGACACACCGCTCCGCCCGGATGCGGGCGAGCTGGCGCACGAGGCCGCGCTGGTCGCCCGGGCGGTCTCCGACCCCGAGGCCTTCGGCGAGCTGTACGACCGCTACGTGCTGCGCGTCTACCGTTTCGCCTTCCGCCGCCTGGGCGATCACGCCGAGGCGGAAGACGTCACCGCCCAGACCTTTCATCGCGCCTTCGAAGCGCTGGGGCGCTTCGAGTGGCGCGGGGCGCCCTTCGGCGCCTGGCTGTTCCGCATCGCGCGCAACGCGGTGATCGATCGGCGCCGCGCCGGCGCCGCGCCCGTCTCGCTGGACGGCATCGGCGAGGGCGGCTACGAGCCCACCGACGCCGCTGCGACGGCGCCGGAGGACGCGGTGCTGCTCGACGAGGAGTTGGGAGCGGCCTGGGCCGCCGTGGCGCGGTTGCCGGCCCTGCAGCGGCGGGCGGTGACACTGCGCTTTGGGCGCGATCTCTCGCACGCGGAGGTCGGCGCGATCATTGGCCGCAGCGAGGCCGCTACGAAGCAACTGGTCTACCGGGCGATGAAGACGCTGCGCGAGCTGCTGGAGGTGGAGTAATGGCAAGGAACACGCGCTCTTTGAGCGAACGGTTCGCCGCGGCGAGCGATGCGCTGCTGGCCGGCAATGCCGGCGCGGTCACATTCAACGCGGATCTGGAGCCGGAGCTGGCGCTGGCCGTGCGCCTGCGCGACGAGGCGCGGGCCGGCGTGCCCGACCCGGCCTTTCTGCAAGGTCTGCGCCGCGAGAGCGTGGCGCGGGTCGCCGCCGCGGCCGGCCACGCGACGACGCTGCGCTGGGCCACGGTGGAGACGGCGATCGGCACGCTGGCGCTGGCCTACCGCAACGGCCGCGTGGTCTACTGCAACCGCTTCGAGTCCGCCCCGGCGTTCGAGCGCGACCTGGCGCGCGTCTTCGGTGAGCAGGCCGGGCGCGACACGGCCGCGCCGGCGAAGATCGCCCGCGGCGTGCAGGAGCACCTGGCCGGCCGGCGGCGCTTCGCGGCGATCGACCTGAGCTGGCTGCCGCCCTTCCAGCAGCGTGTGCTGGAGAAGACGGCCGAGATTCCGCGCGGCGAAGTGCGGCCGTACGCCTGGGTGGCGCGCGAGATCGGGGCGCCGGGCGCCACGCGGGCCGTGGGCACGGCGCTGGGCCACAACCCGATCCCCTTCATCGTGCCCTGCCATCGCGTGGTGCGCGCGGACGGCACACTGGGCGAGTATTCCGGCGGCGGGCCGGCGCACAAGGAGCGGGTGCTGACGCTGGAAGGCGCGCCGGTGGCGGAGCTGCTGGCCGGCGCCCGCCGCGGCGAACGGCTGCGCGGCAGCCGCACCACGCACATCGTCTGCTATCCCTCCTGCCACGCGGCGCGGCGCATCCGCCCGGAGAACGCCGCGCCCTTCGCCTCGCTCACGCAGGCGCAGTCCGCCGGCTACCGCCCCTGCGCCCTCTGCCGCCCGGCGTAGAAGCCGAAGCCAAAAGAAGCGCCCGCATGGCCTCGCAGCCGCGCGGGCGCTTCGCCGTTTGCTGCTCTGCAACAAACGCGCTTCACACCGGCGCGAGCGGGCGGTGCGGCGCGGGCGGCAGTTCGAGTGCAATCGGGTCCGCGGGGCGCACCTCGCCGCCCGTGAGCACGATGCCCATCACGCCGGCCTTGCGGATGAGCTGGCCCTGCGCGTCGCGATCGAGCACCGCGGCCAGCAGCCCCGGCTGCAGGCCGTCGAGCTGGGCGCAGGGGTTGCGCAGGCCGGTGATCTCGACCTCCGCATCCTCACCAAGCCGCAGCCGCGTGCCCGCGGGCAGCGCCAGCAGGTCGATGCCGCGCGTGGTAATGTTCTCGCCCATGGCGCCGGGCCAGACGTTGAAGCCCTGTCCGCGCAGCCGATCGTGCAACTCGGCGTGGATCAGGTGCACCTGGCGCAGGTTCGGCTGGCTCGGGTCACGGGCCACGCGCGAGCGGTGCTGCACCGTCTCGCCCAGGTGCGCGTCGCCCTCGACGCCCAGCCCCGCGAGCAGGCGGATACTCGGCGCTGCTTGCTTCGGGAGTGCATGCGCACCGCTGCGCTGCACCGCCGTGACGATCCCGTCCATCCCCCACCCCCGCGTGCATGATACGCCGTGCGGCCGTCTCCATGCCGGTGGGCCAGCGGTTCACGGCTCGGGAATGCCATTATGCGGAGTACGCGGTTGCTCGGCTCTCGCGCGGTGTTGGCAGAACAGTTGCGGTAACGGTATTGTAACGACTGGTGCAGGCGTGTACAGCTGCCGGCCGGTTGGCCCGCGGCGCACACGGCACCGGAGAGCGTTGGGCGGAGACGCGCTTCGCGCACGCAAGGCTGCCGATCAGGCAGAAGCCGCAGCCGGCCCCGCGGCGGGGTCGGCCATCAGGCATGTGCTCGAAAGCCTGGGCGAGGCCCGCCTGGCCGTGGATGCCGGCGGCCGCATCACCTCCGTCAACCGGCTGGCCTCGCGGATCCTCGGCGGCGCGCCGGGCGCGCTGCTCGGCCGTGTGCTCTGGCACGAGCTGCCGGCCGCCGCCGCCGAGCAGATCCGCGGCCACGCGCGAGCGGCGGCTGACAGCGGCAGCAGCGTCGAGTGCGAGGCCGTGCTGTGCGGCGCTGCGCCGTGGCGCGTGCGCATCCACCCTGCAGGCGACGGCTTCTTCATCTACCTCAGCTATCTCAGCGCCCCTGCGCCTGTCTCCGCCGACCCCGACGTCCCGATCACACGTACTGCAGCCGGCGCCATGCTGCTGGATCTGCCCGTCGGCGATGCGCCGCTGCGGGCGCTGGGCGATGCCCTGCCGTACATCGTTTGGCTTGCCGATACTCATGGTAGGCTGGACTATCTGAACGTCCACTGGTTTGCCTACACCGGTCTGCGCGAGGATGAAGCGTACGACCCCACAACCTGGCTGCGGGCCGTGCATCCGGAGGATCGCTCTGCGTTCGAGGCACGCTGGCGGGCGGCGCGGCAGAAGGGCGAGGCCGGTGAGTTCGCCTTCCGCCTGCGCCGCGGCGCCGACGGGAGCTATCGCTGGCACCTGGGCCGCGCCGTGCCGGTGCGTGACCGCGAAGGCCGCATCGTGAAGTGGTTTGGCACCAGCACCGACATCGATGACCAGCAGCGCGCCGAGGAAGGGCTGCGCTTCCTGGCGCGCGCCAGCGAGGCGCTCACCGTCTCCCTCGACTACGAGGCGACGCTCACCAGCATCGCCCGGCTGGCGGTGCCGGTGCTGGCCGACTGGTGCATCGTGGACGAGCTGGAGGAGGACGGCGCCTTTCGCCGCATGGCGATCGTGCACGCCGATCCGGCCAAGGCCGAGCTGGCCTGGGAGATGGAGCGTCGCTTCCCCACCGATCCCGGCGGGAGAATCGGTCCAGCGGCGGTGCTGCGCAGCGGCCGGCCGGAGCTGTACCCCGTGGTTTCGCACGATCTGCTCGTCGAGCTGACGGAGAGCGGCGAGCACCTGGCGCTGTTGCGGCGCCTGGGCTTTCACTCCTATGTCTGCGTGCCGCTGATCGCCCGCGGCCGCACGATCGGCGCCCTGACCTTCATTTCGGGCGATGCCGGCGAGGCGCCCCGTCGCTATGGCCCGCAGGACCTTGCCCTGCTCGAAGACCTGGCCCACCGCGCCGCCCTGGCGGTGGACAATGCCCGACTGTACGAGGCGGAGCAGCAGGCGCGCCGCGCCGCCGAGCGCTCGGCCGGGCGCACCGCCCGCCTGCAGGCCGTCACCGCCGCCCTCTCGGAAGCGTTGACTCCGGCGCAGGTCGCTCACGTGATCGTGGCGCAGACGATGGCCGCGCTGCGCGCCGACGCCGCGTTCGTCGCTCTGCTCGGCGAGGACGGCGCGGTGACGGTGGTCGAAGTCGCCGGCACGCCGATCGACCTGGAGCCCGAGCGCCGCACGCTCACCCTGGACGCCGCGCTGCCATTGAGCGACGCGATGCGGGCGCGCGAGCCGCTCTGGCTGGACTCGGCGGAGATGCTGACGCGGCGCTACCCGGTGATCTCGGACCTGCGCGTGCGCACGGGCCGTGCGGCGCTCGCCTGCATCCCGCTGCTGGTCGAAGGGCGGGTGGTCGGCGGCCTCAGCATGAGCTTTCCCGAAGCGCGCACCTTCACCGAGGAGGATCGGGCGCTGGCGCTAGCGCTGGCGCGGCAGTGCGCCCAGGCGCTGGAACGTTCGCGTCTCTACGACGCCGAACGCGCCGCCCGCGCCGCCGCCGAGGCCGCCGCCACGGAGGTGAAGCGCACGCAGGAACGCGTGATCGAGAGTGAGCGGCTGCGGGCGCTGGGCGAACTGGCCAGCGGCATCGCCCACGACTTCAACAACATTCTCGCTGTGATTCTCGGACGCTGCGAGGTGTTGCTGGCCGGCGACACCGCGTCGGTGTCGCCCGGGGAAGTGGCGCGGCATTTCGAGGTCGTGCGGCAGGCCGCGCGCGACGGCGAGGCGACGGTCAAGCGCCTACAGGCCTTCTCCGGCATCAACCGCGCCCCTTCGACGGGCGCGATGGATGTGCCGGCGATCGTGCGCGACGTGGTGGAGTACACGCGCCCGCGCTGGAAGGACGAGGCGCAGCAGCGCGGCGTCACCGTGCAGATGCAGATCGAGGCGCCGACGCTGCCGCCGATCGTCGGCGACCCGTCCGAGCTGCGCGAAGTGCTCGTCAACATGCTCTTCAATGCGCTGGACGCCATGCCCCACGGCGGCACGATTCAGCTCAGCGTCCGGCGCAACGACGGTGAGGTCATTGTCCGCATCGCCGATACGGGGCTCGGTATGACCGAGGCCGTGCGCAAGCGCATCTTCGAGCCGTTCTACACGACCAAGGGGCAGCGCGGCGCCGGGCTTGGCCTGAGCATGTCCTACGGCATCGTCACGCGCATGGGTGGGCACATCGACGTGCACAGCACCCCCGGCGAGGGGACGGCCTTCACGATCACGCTGCCCTTCCGCGAGGCGCCGCCCGAGGAGCAAGACGGTAGGATCGAGTTTGTGGGTCCGCTCTCGATCCTGCTGGTGGACGATGAGGCGCTGATCCTCGAGACGACGCAGCTCATGCTCGAGCTGGACGGCCACCAGGTCACCACGGCCGACAGCGGCGCCGAGGCGCTGGCGCTGCTGCGCGAGAGCGCCGAGCCGGGCGAGGCGGGCATCTACGACGCGGTGCTCACGGACCTGGGCATGCCGGGCATGAACGGCCTGCAACTGCTGGCCGCGATCCGTGCCGCGGGCTACACCCTGCCTTGCCTGTTGGTGACGGGCTGGGGCGCCGAGCTGGCCGGCACCGACGTGGAGGCCGCGGGCGCCCAGGCCGTGCTGCCGAAGCCGTTCTCGATCCAGCAACTGCGCCAGGCGCTCGGCGCCGTCATGCCCGTGCAACAGGCGGTCTAGCGGCGGCGCGGCCGGCCCTCTCGCCCATTCACAAAGGTTGGGAGGTCCGCGGCCGTCGGCATACCCGCCGACCGGCAGCGGCTGACCCGACGCGCCTCCGGACGTATCTCCTCAAGATCGCCCCGCTCCTGCTCCTGCTACGCGGAGCAGACCAGAGGGACCGGGAGCATGAGGGCATGAGAGGGCATGAGATGGGAGAGAAAGTGAGGCCCGCCGCACTCGCTTGACCTCGCCCGCCGCAGTCTCGGAAAATCGGGAAAACCGAGAATTGAAGACGGCGATGAAGAAGCGCGAGCTGGCTCCCACGGCGACCGAGGCCCGCGCGGTGCTGCTGCTGCGTGTCCTCGCCAACCCCGCCCGTTTTCGCATCGTCGAGTTGCTGGCCGAGCGCAAGGACTGCACCTCGGCCCAGTTGGCCGACGTACTGCCGCTGGCGCAGTCGAGCCTCTTCGACCACCTGACCGCGCTGCGCGAGGCCGGCATTGTGCAGGCCAGCGGCGAGGGGCCGAACCGCTACTACTGCCTCGATCCGGGCGTGCTCGACTTCCTCGCCGGCTACCTCAGCGGGCTGGGGCAGCGCACGCGCTCCTGGCTGGGTCTGGTCGAGAACGCGCGCAGGGAGGGGAACATGGAGATCCGCGACGCCACGCTGGAGGACGCGGCGCCCATCGCCCGCATCTACAACCAGGGGATCGAGGACCGCGTGGCCACGCTGGAGACGCAGTTGCGCAGCGCCGACGAGCGCGCCGAGTGGATCGCGGCGCGCGGCCCGCGCCATCCGGTGATCGTCGCCGTGGACGGCGCGGGCGGCGTGATCGGCTGGGCCTCGCTCAACCCCTTCAATCCGCGCCCGGCCTACGATCACGTCGTGGATTTCTCCATCTACATCGCCCGTGAACAGCGCGGCCGCGGCGTCGGCGATGCGCTGCTCAGCGTGCTCGAAGGGCGCGCCCGCATGCTCGGTTACCACAAGCTGGTGCTGGCCGCCTTTCCCAGCAACGCGCCGGGCATGCGCCTCTACGAGCGCCACGGCTTCGCCAGCGTCGGTGTCTACCACGAGCAGGGCATGCTCGACGGGCACTGGGTCGACGTAATCGTGATGGAGAAGCTGCTGAGCTGACGGCGTAGTCCACGGCCCGCACGCGGCCGGCGCACGGCCGCTTCCGGCATGATCTTGCGCCGCTGTGGGGTGCTGCCGGACAGAAGCGCGGCCGCGGCCGGCATATGCTCATGTCGTGCTGCGTCACATCCCAGCGCAAGGGCGCCGTGCCGCACGTGACGGCGACGCGCCGGTGGAGGCCGGACGATGGCGGCCAGGCAGGAGATTCGCATCAAGCGCGTGTACGAGCCGCCCGCACCGGAGGACGGCCGCCGTGTCCTCGTCGACCGGCTGTGGCCGCGCGGCCTCTCGAAGGAACGCGCCCGGCTCGATGCCTGGCTGCGCGAGCTGGCGCCGTCCGATGAGCTGCGGCGCTGGTTCGGCCACGACCCCGGCCGCTGGCAGGAGTTCTCGCGGCGCTACCGGCGGGAGCTGGCCGACCCGGTGCGGCAGGCGGCGTTGAAGGAGCTGGCCGCCGGCGATCTGCCGTTGACACTGCTGTACGCGGCGCGCGACACCGAGCACAACGAGGCGCAGATCCTGAAGCAGGTGCTCGACGAGCGGCGGCGCAATCCCGCCCGCTGACCGCTTCCCGGCGAACCGGCGCTCTGGCCGTGCGCTCTGGCCGCCGAAGCGCTGCTCAACGCCGCGGCACTGGCGGACCTGGCGAGGCGGACGGCGGCGCTGGGGGCAGCCTGGCAGGGCGAGGCGCGGCAGCGCGGCGTATCGCACGCTGCCGGCTGGCGCCGCCGCGTATACTGGCGGCGATCCGCGTGTCCGGCGCGGCGGGAGGCAGGCGATGGCCGAGAACGAGACGAGGCGCCGCGGTTACGAAATGCGGCGCCGGTTGATGGGCGCGGCGTTCGTGGACCGCTACGATGGGACGGTCTACAACGATCCGCTGATGGAGCGGTTCCGCGACCTGACGTCCGAGACGATCTTCGGCTCGCTCTGGACGCGGCCGGGGCTGGACCTGAAGACCCGTGCGCTGATCTGCGTGATCTCCGACACGGCCACGGGGCGTACCCCGGAACTGGCCATCCACCTGCGCATGGCGCGCGGGCAAGGCTGGAGTGAAGACGAGCTCGCCGAGGCGTTGCTGCACCTCGCTGGCTACGTGGGCGCGCCGCTGGTGCGCGAGGCGATGCTCACCGCCAAAGCGGTCTTCGCCGATCTCCGCAGCGAGGCCGCCGCGGACTGATCGCGGCGCCTCGTCGTCGCGCCGCGGGCAGATCGGCGACGCCCGCCGGTGCTATGCTGCCGGTGCAGCGAACGCCTCCGACGGCGCGCTGCCGGGAGCCGACGCCGATGACCACCGCCGCTGAGAGCGCGGCCGCAGCCTACGCCGGCCGCATCGACGCCATCGAGCAGCAACGCCGCCGGCTGAGCGGCGACCCGCCGCCCGCAGACCGCTGGAGCGGGGCGATGGCCCGGCTCTTCCGCGCCGATCCGCGCCGCGAGCTCGACGCGGCCACGGCCGTGATCGCGGCCGATGTGCGGCCGAACGACGTGCTGATCGACGTGGGCGGCGGCGCCGGCCGCCTCGGCCTGCCGCTGGCGCTGCGTTGCCGCGAAGTGATCAACGTCGAGCCGTCGCCGGGCATGGGCGAGGAGTTCGAGGCGCTGGCCAAGGAGTCGGGCATCAGCAACGTGCGCCTGATTCGCAAGGACTGGCTCGAAGCGGATGGCGTGCGGGGCGATGTGGCGCTCGCGGCGCACGTGACCTACTTCGTGCGCGACATCGCCGGCTTCATCCGGCGCATGCAGGCCGCGGCGGCACGGCGGGCCGTGCTCTTCATCGCCAGCCCGCCGCCGCCCGCGCGCAGCCGCCGGCTCTACCAGCACGTCTTCGGCGAGGACCAGGTGCTCGTCCCCGGCCAGGCCGAGCTGCTGCCCGTGCTCTGGGAGCTCGGCATTCTGCCCGATGTGCACATGCTGCCCGGCATCATGCCGTTGCCCGGTGCTCTGCCGGCCACGCGCGAGGAGGCGGTGCAGACGGCGTTGCGCACGCTCGGCCTCGGCACGGACAGCGCGCGGCGGGCGGAGGCGCAGGCGCGCATCGAGCGGGACTTTGCCGCGCTGTTTGCCGAGACCGCCCAGGGCTTCCAGCCGCTCTACACGGACGAGACCCGCGGCATCATCATCAGCTGGGAGACGAACCCGGCCGCCGCCTGATCGCCTATGCCGGCTGCTGGTCGCGCCGCTCGTCCGGCTCGGGGCGCGGGCGTACCGGCGGCTCGGCGATCTCGTCGGTCGGGCCGTAGAGGCGCACGCAGTTGGCGCCGGCGTTCTTGGCACGGTAGACGGCCACATCGGCCCGGTGCAAGGTCGCCAGCGGTTCCTCGCCCGGCTGCATCGCCGCCCCGCCCGCGCTGATCGTGCAGGCCACCGGCGCACCGTCGACCAGCAGCCGCAGCTCCTCGACCGCCGTCCGCAGGCGTTCCAGGGCGATGCTGGCGCCGTCCAGGTCGGTGTACAGCAGGACCAGGAACTCATCCCCAGCCCAGCGCGCTGCCCAGTCGCCGCCGCGCATCGCCGACTGCAGCCGGGTGCTGATCGCCGCCAGCAACCGGTCGCCCGCGGCGTGGCCGTGGCGCTCGTTCACCAGGCTGAGCCGGTCCACGTCAAGCATGGCGAGCGCGATCGCCCGCCCTTCGCGTGAGGCGAGGCTGAACGCCTGGCGCAGCCGGTCGAGCGCGGCCGGGCGGTTGAGCAGTCCGGTGAGCGCGTCGAAGGCGGGGCGTTCCTCATGCCGGTTGCCGTGCGCCTGCCAGCGGCCGATGGCGTAGGCGACATCGCGCATCAGGAGGCCGGCATCGTCGCTGAAGCCGGTGGGCAAAGGGCGCAGCTCGCCGTCTTCCAGGTAAGCGCCGAGCGCCCGCCGTGCCAGCAGCACCGGTTCGAGCATGGCGCGGATGGCCCACGCCGCCGCCGCCATGCCGGCCAGCACCGCCAGCAGCGCCACCAGCAGCTCCCAGCGGTGCAGGCGCGAGCCTTCCGGCTGCAGCGCCAGCACGGCGATCACCGCCAGCAGCGGCGTCTGTATGAGCACGGCGATCAGCAAGACGCGTGCCGGGTAGCTGCGTGGCCAGGCGAGCCGCGCCATCTGGCGATACAGCCGCAGCGCCTGGGCCACGTGTGTGCGCTCGGTTCGTGCGCTCACGGCAGCGCCACCGTCATCTCCGTCGCCGCGGACGGCATCACGCGCCTCCGCGGCGCACCGATCCGAGCGAGGGCATTATACGCAATATCGAGGCAAAACCCTCCTGCTGCAGGGCTGACAGCGAGGGTTGCCCGACGCTCGCAAAGGCGGCATCCCCGGCCGCGGCGACGTTGAACGGACGCTGCCCCGTGCGCCCGCCTTCCCTGAAGCGAGCCGGGCGCACGGGGTCGTTGGCCGTCAGCCGCCGTGTGGGCGCCGGGCTAGAAGACGAGCGCGTCGCACTGCTCGCCCCAAACGCCGCGCAGCACGTCGCAGATCTCGCCGATCGTGGTGTAGGCCTCGACCGCCTCAACGAAGAGCGGCATCGTGTTCTGCGTGCCGTGCGCCGCCTGCTCGATCTTCCTGAGGACCGCGTCGACCTTCGCCTGGTCGCGCTGCTTGCGGATCTGCGCGATCTTCGCCGTCTGCCGTTCGCCCACGCGCGGATCGACGCGCAGCAGCCCCTCGATCGGCGGCTCCTCCGTCTGGAAGCGGTTGACGCCGACGATCGTGCGCTCCTTCTTCTCGATCTCGACCTGGAAGCGATACGACGCGTCCTGGATCTCGCGCTGCTGGAAGCCCTGCTCGATCGCGTTCACCGCGCCGCCGAGCGCATCGATGCGCGCGATCAGCTTCGCCGCGTCGGCCTCCAGCGTGTCGGTCAGGCTCTCGACGAAGTACGAGCCGCCGAGCGGATCGACCGTGTCGCCCACGCCGTTCTCGTAGGCGAGGATCTGCTGCGTGCGCAGCGCAATCTGCACGGCGTGCTCGCTGGGCAGGGCCAGCGCCTCGTCCTTGGAGTTAGTGTGCAGCGACTGCGTACCGCCCAGCACCGCGGCCAGCGCCTGCACCGTGGTGCGTACGATGTTGTTGTCGGGCTGCTGCGCGGTGAGCGTGGCGCCGCCGGTCTGCGTGTGGAAGCGCAGCATCTGCGAGCGCGGATCCGTGGCGCCGAAGCGGTCGCGGGCGATCTTGGCCCACAGCCGCCGCGCGGCGCGGAACTTGGCGACCTCTTCGAGGAAGTTGTTGTGGCAGGCGAAGAAGAACGACAGGCGCGGGCCGAACGCGTCGATCTTGAGCCCGGCGGAGAGCGCCGCCTCGATGTAGGCGATCGCGTCGGCCAGGGTGAAGGCGATCTCCTGTGCGGCGGTGCTGCCGGCCTCGCGCATGTGGTAGCCGGAGATCGAGATCGTGTTCCAGCTTGGCAGTTCGTCCTTGCACCAGGCGAAGACGTCGGTGATCAGCCGCATGGAGGGCTTGGGCGGGAAAATGTAGGTGCCGCGGGCGATGTACTCCTTGAGGATGTCGTTCTGGATCGTGCCGCCGATCTTGCGCAGGTCGCCGCCCTGCTTCTTCGCCACGGCGACATAAAGCGCGAGCAGGATCGGCGCCGTGGCGTTGATCGTCATCGAGGTGGTGACCTGCTCGAGCGGGATCTGGTTGAAGAGGATCTCCATGTCGAGCAGCGAATCGATGGCGACGCCGACCTTGCCGACCTCGCCCTGGGCCATCTCGTCGTCGGAGTCGTAGCCGATCTGCGTGGGCAGGTCGAAGGCGACGGAGAGGCCGGTCTGGCCCTGCTCCAGCAGGTAGCGGTAGCGGCGGTTGGACTCCTCGGCGTCGGCGAAGCCGGCGTACTGGCGCATGGTCCAGAAGCGGCCGCGGTACATCGTCGGCTGCACGCCGCGCGTGTACGGAAACTCGCCGGGGTAGCCGAGCTGCTGGTCGTAGTCGAAGCCCCCATTTTGACTGAGGGATTCCGGCGTGTAGAGCGGCTGGATCTCCGTGGCGCCGGTGGTTTCGAAGGCCGGCTGGCGCTCGGGGGCACGTTTGAGGGCCCTGGCGTAGGCGCCCTCGCGCCACTCGGAGAGGGAACGCTGCACGGTCGTCATAGCGAGCCACCCTTTGCTTGTGAAGAAGAATGCGGCGGGCGGGTTCGCCGCGGAAGGGCGCTCGCCTGCCCGGGGCCGGCTGTTATGCACGCGGGGTGCGGGTGGGCGCTAGAGGACTCGAACCTCTGACCCTCTCGGTGTAAGCGAGATGCTCTGGCCGGCTGAGCTAAGCGCCCCCGTGCCGCCATTATGGCGGGCCGGAAAGGAGGGGGTCAAACATGGCGCCGCTTAACGTGCCAGGCAAGCACTGCGCCAATAGCAGGTGCGATGAGGCATTCCAATGGGCGGACTTTATGAACCCAGGAGACACAAGATGTATACTGGCCTGTGCCGGTAGATGCCTTTCTTCGGGATTCGGAGCGCTCGAATGCCCACCTCCACCTCAGCTGTCATTCAGCGTACTGAGTTTGCAAACCGACACCGTTATTCAGCCGCACTCTTCGCGTTCAAGGCATACGAATTGGAACCAAATCTCAAGAAGTATGCCGCGGCTCAGTACCAATCTGGTGAGCCACAGCAGACAGCTGATTGGTCTGCGGCACAGCTACAAGCCGACATTGAGGATTATTCTGCCTATTCAACAGGATCTGTCATATCGAGTGTTTGATTCATTGAAGCGACAGTCAACGAAATTATCGATAGCCTTGTCACTGGCGGTTTCAAAATTCCGTTGATTCATCAGCAAGTTCTAGATCTACTGAACGAGATGTACAGTGAAGGATCATACCCCTCACTTCGCGGCGTTCCTACCCTTGAAAAATATCAACTTGTGCTCAAACTGGCAAAGTTACCTATCTATTCAACAAAGAGTCTTATCTATAGCGATGTCGATCTCGCGATCATCTTGAGAAACACTATAGTGCACTCCAAACCCGAGCAGGTTGTCCTATTCTCGAACGATCCGAACATCAAGAAAACAGTACAAAAAATCGAATCACGGATGAAGTCAAGACACATATCCGTCAATCCGTACTATGCACCAACTGGTAACGCATTCTTTCCAGACAAACTGATAGGCTATGGAGTCGCTAAATTTGTGTGTGAGGCCGTAAATGACTTCGCGGCAGATTTCAGGGCTAAGATCGGTGCGCGCGCCTTAGAGCCGACTCGCAAGCTCCCGTAGTGGTAAGGTATGACGTTCAAATCTTCACGAAGCCTCACATGTGCCCGCCACTTGCCAAGCTCCATAGAATTCGCCGATTCTCGCTATCACCCGCTGCCAGTCAGCGCGCTCGGGCCGGACGCCGAGCTCGGCGATCAGGAAGCGGAGCAGGTCCGGTACGGCGATCGGGCCGGTGGGGACGTGGCGCCCCGCCAGTGCCTGCTCGCTCAGGATGCGCGAGCCGGGATGCACGTGCGGCATCGCGATCTGCTCTTCGCCCGGATGCCAGTGGAACGCAAAGAGCTCGCGCTTCGTCTCCTGCTCAGAGAGCGTGTAGCGATACGCGGCGATCTCGACGCGCCAGCGTTCACGGGCACTGGCGGCAGGATCTTCCGCGAAGGTATAGCGCTGCTCCAGGTGGAGGGTTGTCCGCAGCAGGCCACCGCGCAGGTTCACGGCTGCCCCACGATTGAGCAGCAAATCCCAGGGAAGCGGAGAAGGTCGGTGGCCGGTGGCCGAGACCATAGCCTGTGTGATGCAGGAGACCGCCCGCTGCAGCGGCTCGATGTAGGCGTTGAGCGCGGCTGCAGGGCTACTCCCGCTCAAGGCCCATCGGCATCAGTATCCAGAGTTGGCAGACGGCTTCGCTGTAGTCCGGGTCGAAGTTGTAGTCACCGCGGTTCCAGGCCGCGATGAATTCGTCGCCGCTCATGCCCAATTCACGGCGCGCGATCTCGTCATAGAGCGCCCGCGCCTCTTCGAGGCTGAGGAACTCGACCTTCGGCAGCCGCGGCTCGCGGCGGCGCTTCGTCTTGGGCTGCGTGGCGCGGACCATTGGCCTCACCGTGTGCGAGCCAAACCTGCTCGCCTGATTCCAGTGTACTGTACCCGAGATCGGGCCGGCGATGAGGTCATGTACCGGCCAGCGCCGCGTGCGCCTTAGCCAGTACGCGCTGCCAGTCCGCCCGCTCGGGCTGGACGCCAAGTTCGGCAATCGCGAACGTGAGCACATCCGCGAGGGTGATGTGGCCGGTCGGGATGTGACGCCCGGCCAGCTCCAGCCTGCTCAAGATGGCGGAACCGGGGTGCAGGTGCGGGTGGTCGGCGCCTTCGCGTCGCGGATGCCAATGGAAGGCGAGCCACTCACGCTCCCTGCTTGGCTCGATGAGGACGTAGCGGTAGGCCAGCAACGTAACGCGCCATCGCTCACGGGGAGATGCCGCCGCATCCTCCTTCAACGCGATCTGGAGATCCATGCGGAAGGCCGTTGGCAGTACGCCGCCTGTTAGCGCTACCGGATAGCCACGATTGATCGCGATATCCAGCGAATGCCGCGAGGCACGTTCGCCACTGGCGATCACTGTGGCACGCGTGACACAGGAAACGGCGCGCTGAAGCGTCCGTACGTACGCATTGACCGCCGTGGCGGGCGTCCTACTCGGCAAGGCCGAACGGCATCATGAACCAGAGGTGGTTCACTGCCTCGCTGTAATCGGGGTCGAAGTTGTAGTCGCCGCGCTCCCAGGCAGCGATGAACTCCGGACCGCTCATGTTCAGATAGCGGCGGGCGTGTTCGTCGAACAGCGCCCGCGCCTCCTCGGGGCTCAGAACCCGCCAGCCGCGTTCCTCATCGGTCTTGCGGCGGCGCCTGGCTTTGGGCTGCGTTGCTTTGACCATCTGCTTCACCACGGGCGCGGGAATCGTGCGCGGCTGCTTTCAGTATACCGGGCTGCCCGGCCGCGGGCCTCGATCGCCGGCCGCGCCGCGGCGGTTACGTTTGGATTGCCTGCGTTTGGCGCAGCCGCGGCGTGTGATACTGTGTGCGAACCACTTGTGCGACGATTGGCCCGGAGCCTGCGATGTCCGACCTGCTCAACGTGCGCGACCTGACGACCAAGTTCTTCACCCGCGCGGGCGTCGTCAGCGCGGTCGACGGCGTCTCCTTCGACGTGCGCGTGGGCGAGACGCTGGGCATCGTCGGCGAAAGCGGCTGCGGCAAGTCCGTCACCGCGCTCTCGCTGATGCGGCTGGTGCCCAATCCGCCGGGCAGGATCACCGGTGGCAGCATCGGCCTGCACGCGGGCGAGGGCGCGCCGCTGGACCTGGTCAAGATCGACGAGTCGGAGATGCGCGAGATCCGCGGCAATGCGATCTCGATGATCTTCCAGGACCCGATGACCTCGCTGAACCCCGTGCTCACGGTCGGCTTCCAGCTGATCGAGCCGCAGAAGCTGCATCTCAAGATCTCGGAGTCCGAGGCGCAGCGCCGCTCCGTCGCCCTGCTCGAGGCCGTCGGCATTCCCGCCGCGGCCGAGCGGCTGAAGGATTACCCGCACCAGTTCTCCGGCGGCATGCGCCAGCGGGTGATGGTCGCCATGGCCCTGGCCTGCAACCCGCGCCTGCTGATCGCCGACGAGCCGACCACGGCGCTCGACGTGACGATCCAGGCGCAGCTGCTCGACCTGATCGCCAGCCTCACGCGCGACATGGGCACGGCGGTGATCCTGATCACGCATGACCTCGGCGTCGTGGCGCAGGTCTGCGAGCGCGTGATCGTGATGTACGCCGGCCGCATCGTCGAAGAGGCGACGGCCGACCAACTCTTCGAGACGCCGCGCCACCCCTACACCGTCGGGCTGATGCACTCGATGCCGCGGCTCGGCCCGGCGGTGCGCGACCGGCTCACGCCGATCGTCGGCGCCCCGCCGGATCTCGTCTCGCCGCCGAAGGGCTGCCGCTTCGCGCCGCGCTGCCCGCTGCGCATCGAGCAGTGCGAGGAGCAGCCGCCGCGGGTCGAGATCGAGCCGGGGCACCGCGTCGCCTGCTGGCGCAGCGACGAGGTCGCCTGATAGCTGCCACGCCGGGTTCAGGACGGGAGAACGCCACCATGCAGCAAACGGCCCCGCGAGGCGGCGAAACGGCGCCGCAGGACGGCCCGATCCTCTCCATTCGCAACCTGAAGAAGTACTTCGAGATCGGCGGCGGCTTCCTGCGCAAGGCCGCGATCCTGCGCGCCGTGGACGACGTCTCCTTTGAGGTGCGCGCGGGCGAGACCTTCGGCCTGGTGGGCGAGAGCGGCTGCGGCAAGAGCACGCTGGCGCAGACTGTGGTGCGGCTGCTGGAGCCGACCGCGGGGCAGGTCGTCTTCCAGGGCCAGGACATCTCGAGGATCAAGGGCAACCGTCTGCGCATGGTGCACCGCGACCTGCAGATGGTCTTCCAGGATCCATATACCTCGCTCGACCCACGCATGACCGTGCGCGGCATCATCGAGGAGCCGCTGCGCAACTTCCGCGCCGGCAACCGCCGCGAGCGCGAACGCCGCGTCGAGGAGCTGCTCGAGCGCGTCAACCTGCACGCCTACTTCATGAACCGCTACCCGCACGAGTTCTCCGGCGGCCAGCGGCAGCGCATCGGCATCGCACGGGCGCTGGCGCTGCAGCCGCGCGTCGTCGTCTGCGACGAGCCGGTCTCGGCGTTGGATGTCTCGATCCAGGCGCAGGTGCTGAACCTGCTGCGCGACCTGCAGCGCGACTTCAACCTGACCTATCTGTTCATCGCCCATAACCTGGCCGTGGTGGCGCACATCTCCGACCGCATCGGCGTGATGTACCTGGGCAAGATGGTGGAGATCGCGCCGACCGCGCAGCTGATGTCCGCGCCGCGCCACCCCTACGCCAAGGCGCTGCTCTCCGCCATTCCCGTGCCGGACCGCAAGCTGCGGCGCGAGCGCATTATCCTGCACGGCGAGGTGCCCAGCCCGATCAACCCGCCGTCCGGCTGCCACTTCCGCACGCGCTGCCCGATCGCGCAGGAGATCTGTGCCCGGGAAGAGCCAGAGCTGCGCGAGATCGCGCCCGGCCAGTTTGCCGCCTGCCACTTCGCGGAGTAGCATTGCGTCTCCACCGGCCCGGTAAGCGGCGCTGTGAACCCAGATAAGCGCCCCGCGAGGCCCAGGCTGGGCCGCCGCACCAGCGGATCGCCCCGCTCGCCCATACGCTCTTGAACAGCGGCAGGTCTCCCGCCACTTGTGCATGGGAGCGAGGGGCAGGGGAGTGAGGGCCAGCCGGCCCGGCCGCCGCGCTGGCAGAGGGGACTGTGCGCGGCAACCGGGCCGGCTGGAAGGGATGCGCAGTGCTCGGCGGTGGGACGCTACTCCTCGCCCTCGTCGTCGTCCTCGACCATCTCGATCTTCGGCTTCACGCCGGGGCGGGCGCCGCTGACGCTGGCGCGGATCTCTTCCTCCAGCTCGAGCGCCAGCTCCGGGTTGCCGCGCAGGAACTCCTTCGCGTTCTCGCGGCCCTGGCCCAGGCGCACGTCGCCGTAGCTGAAAAAGGCGCCGGACTTGCGGATCAAGTTGCTCTCGACGCCCAGGTCGATGATGTCGCCCTCGCGGCTGATGCCCACGTTGTCGCCGGTGACCATGATGTCGAACTCGGCCACGTGGAACGGCGGCGCGACCTTGTTCTTGACCACGCGCGCCTTCACGCGGCTGCCGACGACGGTCGTGCCCTGCTTCAGCGTCTCCACGCGGCGCAGCTCGATGCGCACCGAGGCGTAGAACTTCAGCGCCCGCCCGCCCGGCGTGACTTCCGGGTTGCCGAAGACGATGCCGACCTTCTCGCGCAACTGGTTGGTGAAGATCACCGAGGTGTGCGAGCGGGCGATGGCCGAGGTCAGCTTGCGCAGCGCCTGCGACATCAGCCGCGCCTGCAGGCCGACGTGCGCGTCGCCCATGTCGCCCTCGATCTCAGCCCGCGGCACCAGCGCCGCCACGCTATCGACCACGACGATATCGACGGCGTTGCTGCGCACCAGCGCCTCACAGATCTCCAGCGCCTGCTCGCCGCTGTCCGGCTGGGAGATCAGCAACTCTTCGACCTTGATGCCGATCGCCTCGGCGTAGGATGGGTCCATCGCGTGCTCGGTATCGATGTAGGCGGCCATGCCGCCCAGCTTCTGCGCCTGCGCCATCACGCTCAGCGCCACGGTGGACTTGCCGGCAGACTCCTGGCCGTAAATCTCGGTCACGCGGCCGCGGGGGATGCCGCCGATGCCGAGCGCGATGTCCAACGCCAGCGAGCCGGTCGAAATCGCCTCGACGTTGAGCTTGGCCGAAACCTCGCCCAGCCGCATGATCGAGCCGCGGCCGAACTGCTTTTCGATGCCGGCGATCGCCAGTTCCAGGGCTTTGCCACGGTCGTCTGCCACCGTCACACTCTCCATGCACGCTGCGTTCTCAGCCCGCCGTGGCGAGCCATCCTGACCGTTCCGCCCGACTTCCATATCGTATCATCGGCGCTGTCGGGGAACAAGTGTTCTAAGACGGGGTTTTGTCGAGTGCCGGCCGCCCGCCTCGCCGTCCGCCTCACGCCGCGCGCGGCGGCCGATCAGATCGGCGGCTGGAGCGACGGCGAGCTGCGCGTGCGCGTGACGGCGCCGCCGGTGGACGGCCGCGCCAACGCGGCGCTCGTGCGGCTGCTGGCAGAGGCGCTGGGCATCGCGCCGGGGCGGGTGCGCATCGTCGCCGGCGCCACGGCGCGGCGCAAGCTCGTCGAGTTCGAGGGGGTAAGCATTGAGGAGGTGACGGCGCGGCTGGGCGCGATTTAGGCTGCCGAGATCGCCCGCTGGATCACGAGCAAGACGATCATCGCCACCATCGGCGTGATGTCGATCATGCCGAGCTGCGGCACCACGCGGCGCAGGGGCGCCAGGATGGGTTCCGTGATCTCGTTCAGCACGATCACGAACTGGCTGCGCGGGTTAATTGGAAACCACGAGATCACGGCCCGCAGGATGATCGCCACGAGCAGGATCTCGATCAACAACTGGGCAAACGTAAGAACGATGGCTGGAATGGCGTTACCCTCCGAGGGCGCGTGACCGTTCAAATGCGGCGACGACGCCGTCGGCGATGGCGGCGCGCAAACCGGCGCGCTCCATCGCCTGCAGGCCCGCCGCCGTGGTGCCGCCGGCCGAAGTCACGGCGTTGCGCAGCTCGGCCGGGTGCAGGCCCGTCTGGCGCATCCACTCCACCGAGCCGGCGAACGTCTGCAGCGCCATCTCCGTCGCCAGGTCGCGCTTGAAGCCGACCAGCACCGCGGCGTCGATGAACGCCTCGATCAGCAGCATGACAAAGCCGGGGCCGCTGCCCGAGACCGCCGTCGCCATGTCGAGATACTTCTCATCCGGCATCTGCGCCGAGCGGCCGAGGGCGCCGAGGATCGCGGTAACGCGGCTCACTTCGTCGTCCGTCACCGTCGGCGTGGCGACCCAGGCGGTGAAGCCGTGGCCGATGGCGCCGGGCGTGTTGGGCATGGCGCGCACGATGCGCTCGTGCTGCAGCTTCTCGCGCATGCCGCGTACCGGTACGCCGGCCATGATCGAGAGCACGAGCTGGCCGGGGTGCAGCTCGTGCACGAGGCTGTGCGCGAGGGCGTCGAAGTCCTGCGGCTTGACGGCGAGGATGACGGTTTCGGCGCCGCCCAGAGCCTCGCCCAGGGCGCCGGTGGCGTGTACGCCGTGCCGTTCCTTCAGATGAATGCGGCGGTGCTCGGCCAGCTCGCAGACGCGCAGGTCGCCGGCGCGGGCCACGCCGCGGCCCAGCAGCCCCTGCACGATCCCCTCGCCCATGAAGCCGCCGCCGACGAAACCGATGCGGCCGACCGCGACTGCCGGCGCCTCTGCTTCTGGCCGATCGAACGTTGCCGTCACGGGCGCTGCTCCGCTGCGCTGAACTGGTTTGGGCGCACCCACGGGATGCGCCTGCGATTATTGTCTGCCTGTTTGCCGCGCGAGCCTAGTGGCGCGGGCCGAAGATCGCCGTGCCGATGCGCACCAGCGTGGCGCCCTCTGCGATCGCGACTTCGAAGTCGCCGCTCATGCCCATCGACAGCTCCGGCAGCTCGAGCCTGCGAGCCAGCGACGCCAGCTCGCGGAACACGGGCCGCACCGCTTCCGGATCGGACACCGGCGGCGCCACCGTCATCAGCCCCTGTACGCGCAGGTGCGTGAGCGATCGCAGCGCGGCGATCGCGTCCGCCGTCTCCTCCGGCGCGAAGCCGCCCTTGCTCGCCTCACCGCCGGCGTTGACCTCGATCAGCACCGGCACGGGATCGACGCTGCGCCGCTGCAACGCCTCGGCCAGGTGCAGCGAATCGACACTCTGCAGTATATCAAAGAGCTGGAGAGCCGGCCGGACCTTGTTCGTCTGCAGGTGGCCGACGAGGTGCCAGACGGGCCGCGCGCCGCCCGCCGCGACCGCCGGGATCTTCTCCTCCGCCTCCTGCACGCGGTTCTCGCCGAAGTCGCGCTGGCCGGCGTTCCAGGCGGCGAGCACCGCCTCCGGCCCATAGGTCTTGCTGATCGCGACGAGCCGCACCGAGGCCGGATCGCGCCCGGCGCGCGCCGCCGCCCGCGCGATGCGCCCGCGCACGGTCTCGAGGTTGGCTGCGATCACGTCGGTGGCAACCATCCAGCTCGCCCCCTCACTGTCACCTGTCACCTGTAACCTGCGTCAGACGATCGTGACGAGCAGGGCGTTGCGCTCCACGCGGGCGCCGGCGCTCACATGGACTTCGGTCACCGTGCCGTCGCGCGGGGCGCGGATCTCGTTGTTCATCTTCATCGACTCGACCACGACCAGCACCTGGCCCTGCGTCACCGCCTCGCCGGCCGTGACCGGCACGTCCTTGACGATGCCGGTGAGCGGCGTGCGCAGCGGTGTCGGCCCGCCGGCGCCGGCGATCCCCTCGGCGCGGCGCCGGCCGGGCCGCTCGACCTCCACGTCGAAGACCTGGTTGCCGATCAGGATCTCGAAGCCCTCCGGCCGCTCCACGGCCACGACCTCGAACGAACGCCCGTCGAGCAAGAGCGTGAGCACGGGGCCGTCGACGCGGCGCAGGTCGGCGCGGCGCGTCTCGCCGTCGATCGTCAGCGCCACGCCGCCGTCCGCCTCCTGCACCTGCACCTCGTGCGCCTCGCCGGCGACGATCAGCCGGTAATCCGCCGCCATCCCGTTCCTCGCAGCGTGGCCGCGCTCGCGGCGCGGCCGGCCCGCTTCCAGCCCGCGCCGGCCGTCTCCGCGGGCTTCGCGCCGTTCGTCAGTTCAAGCTGGCCGTCAAACGCTTGCGCTGCCAGACCGGCCAATGGATGCCGCCGCTGGTGGCTAAGCAGCGCCGCCACGGCCACGGCGGCGCGGCGCGCCTCGGCCGTGTCGAGCTCGGCCGGCGCGATCTCGGTGTTGAGGAAGCCCGTGTCGAACTCGCCGGCGAGAAAGCGCGTGTCCTCCATCACCGCCATGTGAAACGGCAGGTTGGTGCGCACGCCGACGATCTGGAACTCATGCAGGGCACGGCGCATGCGCCGGATCGCCTCGCGCCGGTCGCGCCCCCAGGCCGTGACCTTCGCCACCAGCGGGTCGTAGAACTCGGAGACGGTGAAGCCGTTGTAGAGGGCGCTCTCCACACGAATGCCCGGCCCGGCCGGCTCGCGCGCAAAGGCGATCGTGCCGACGGAGGGCACGAAGTTGTGCTCCGGGTCTTCGGCGGAGATGCGGCACTCGATCGCCCAGCCGCGGAAGCGCTGCGGCTCTTCGGGGTAGCCGAGCTGGTCGCCCGCCGCCACGCGGATCTGGTCCGCCACGAGGTCGGCGCCGGTCACCAGCTCCGTCACCGGATGCTCGACCTGCAGGCGGGTGTTCATTTCGATGAAATAGAACTGCCCGTTCTCATAGAGGAATTCGATGGTGCCGGCGTTGCGATAGCCGAGCTTCTTGATGGCGTCGCAGGCGACCTTGCCGATCTGGGCGCGCTGTTCCGGGCTCAGCACTGGCGACGGCGCCTCTTCGAGAACCTTCTGATGCTTGCGCTGCAGAGAACAGTCGCGTTCGCCCAGATGCACGACATTGCCATGGCCGTCGGCCAGGATCTGCATCTCGATATGGCGCGGCTTCTGGAGATATTTCTCCATATAGACGTCCG